>DAOTUI010000031.1:0-20896 GCA_034437035.1 Chloroflexaceae bacterium | reverse complement strand
GTGTCTGGGGCAGGGCTTGCCAGCGGCGCAGTTGGTGCCGGAACCGTGGCCGAAAACGTTTGACACATGTGCCGACACGACTGAATCGCATCCCAAAGCGGCATGAGAAAAAAGTCTACACGTGAGAGGACCAGGCCGGCCAGTCATCATCTGCCGGGTGCTGCGTCAACGCGGTTAGTCGAGATCCATTGACATTCATCGTATAAATGTCCCGATCACCTTCACGCCGGGAGATAAATACAATCTGACTACCATCCGGCGACCAGTCGGGTGTGCCATCGCCGGCCGCATGCTGTGTCAGGTTCACCAGTTCATTCCCTTGCGTATCCGTGATATAGACGTCAAAATTGCCGCTGCGCAGCGACATAAACGCAATCTGATTGCCGGATGGCGACCAGGCGGGAGCCCTATCTTCAGTAGAGTGCGTGGTAAGCCGGGTCTGGTTGCTCCCATCGGTATCCATCACATAGATATCCCAGTTGTCATGGCGTAAGGAGACAAAGGCAATATGACGACCATCCAGCGACCAGTCAGGATCAATATCAGGGTCAGGGTTATAGGTTAACCGGGTCTGGTCGGTACCATCCGCCCGCATGCGATAGATCTCAAGATTGCCATTACGGTCGGACTGGAAGGTGATAAACGTGCCGTCGGGGGACCATGCCGGAACTTTATCATCACCGGTGCTGTTGGTTAGATTATGCTGATTGGCGCCATCAGCAT
This sequence comes from Chloroflexaceae bacterium, assembly GCA_034437035.1. Classification (GTDB taxonomy): domain Bacteria; phylum Chloroflexota; class Chloroflexia; order Chloroflexales; family Chloroflexaceae; genus CAKZQX01. The sequence goes on along the minus strand of DAOTUI010000031.1, from coordinate 20,173 downwards.
CCATTATATATATTTCACCGTTGCCATCACGATGCGATGTAAAGAGGATAAAGCGCCCATCGGGGGACCAGGCCGGCCAGTCATCATCTGCCGGGTGCTGCGTCAACGCGGTTAGTCGAGATCCATTGACATTCATCGTATAAATGTCCCGATCACGTTCCCGTCACGTTCGGAAGCAAACGCGATGGTATCGCGGGTTCTTACGGGAACTGGCTCGGGTAATGGCGTTGGGGGACGGGGGACGGGGGGAACAGTGCTGGTTGGCACCCGGGCCGTAAGCATGGCGGAATGAGCTGCCTCGGTTGCCTGTTGTTCCGCAATGGCCTGACTGGTTTGAGTTGCCTGGATCGACTGCGCGGTTGTTTCCAGCGCGGCCATAATAACCTGACTGGTTTGGGTTGCCTGGATCGACTGCGCGGTTGTTTCCAGCGCAGCAATTTGCGTCAGGCGTTCCATCTGCTGATCCATGCCGGCCAGGGCTATCTGTGTGGCATCGAGTGCCTGGGCAGTTGTTTGCAGTGCCAGGGCGGTTGCGTTCGCTTCTGCCTGTCGTGTTGCCGACTGCATCTGCGCCGTCACTTCTGACGCTGTAGTATCTGGAGTAGGCATGCGCAGCACAGCAGGGGCAGCAGTATCCGGGGCAGGTGTCGCAGTTTTGATGGATGCAGGATGCGCCGACAGCCGCGTATCGATAAGCCATGCGCCGCCGCTCAGCAGCACGATCCCGATGATTATCAGCATAATGGTCGCTACAGGCGCACGTGTGACTGGCTGTGGAGTGCCACAATAGGGACAGAACGTGTCGTTCTGCTGAATAAACTGGTTACATGTTTCATTGATACACTGTTTACTGGTGATCTGTAATGGCATGATCATTGCTCCAATGGTTCCTAATGGGGGATGGAGGCATACGCGCTCATATGCCTATTCTCCTATTGTGGTCACGGTATTGGCCGGTACCCATCCAACCTCCCACGATCCCTGAACAAGCACCTGATACCACGACTCGCTCAGATCTACCGGTATCAGCATATCGGCACTGGTCAGCGTAGTGATCAGGCGCGCACTGGCGCGGGGTGCGCGGCGCAGATCTGCGGTTGTAGCTGGACGAACCAACGGAAAACGCGGTGGATAGAGCGCAGCAAGATCGTCTGGATCACGCTCACGTACATAGCGGAGAATGCCATTGGCGATAGCCTGTGCCAGGGCATCGGGCTGTTCCAGCAGCACCGCCCGGTCAACGGGATGGGTGAGATAGCCCATTTCGATAATGATTGCCGGTGTTGTCGGCGCGATAGCGTGGGTATAGCGATAATAGTTAAAGGCGTGGTAGAAGCGCATGCGATCGGTAATGTTCTCGTCGTCTTCCGGTAGTGCAACTCCCTGACGGTACTCATGCGATACAGCACTCAGGAGATGCAGGGAAGCGGGTGAAGCCAGAAATGGCGCTGCCATTTTCCAACCATGTCGGATATGTTCATCTGCCGGGTAGCCACCGTCGGCATGGATTGATACAAACGCATCAGCGGCATAACCAGGTGGCACGGTAGCCGGGATGAGATCAACCGTGACACCACCGGCTTCCAGAAATAGTCGTACCTGCGAGGCAACCTGATAATTGATCTGCACCTCACTTCTATCTTCATAGGTGACCCCATACGAATTGCGTAGATGTGCCAGTTCGTCCGGACGGTCCTCGGTCTGCCAATGCCCGACCTGAATACCAACCAGGGGTTGTTGGTGGACGGAGGCGGGAGGGGGGAATGCCGTTTGTGGGGGCATAGTCGGCAGGAGTGGAACAGCAGTTAGTGGGACAGTACCGGATGGTGCGACGGCTGGTTCCGGTATGGCCGGTGGTATGCTGAGATTGGATTGGATATCCATACCCGCAATGGCGGTCTGCGTCGCTTGAAGGGTACTGGCTGTAGCAACAAGATCTGTATCTGATGCTATAGTCACCATACCATCTGATACACTGACCGTCGCATACTTTGGGGTAGCGGTCGAAATGGCTGCGGAAAGCGGAGGTAAATGGAGTGCGGGAGCATGGGCCATTTCAGGGATGGGAACCGAGGTGACTGGCACATCATCCACCGTTCTGATGCCAACGAATAGCACCATCAGGACAACCAGCGTTATCCCGATGATCGATCGGAGCCCTGTGCGTATCCAGGTCATACCATGATCCCTATGGCTCTCCCGGCGCGACGCCGGAACCATTGCTTTGTCCGGGTCTTCCTTGTTTGTATGTATGCTCATAGTAGTAGTTGATAAAATATAAAAACTATTTACTCTAGAAAGCGTGTATTAACCCATCCGACATGCTGGTCTGTTCGCACCTTTGCCCAGATACTTGCTTCCTCCTGCTCACACACGCCCAGCAGTTCGACACGCTCGCCCTGCGACAGCATGGTGACGTTGTCTGAAAACCGGCCAGGCGCGGAGCGCATGTTCAGATCAAAACTCTGCACCCGCCTGAAGACGCCATCAATACACATATCCGCAATGGTTCGTAGGTAGCGATTGCTTACCCACCCGATCACATTATCTTCGACCGTGCGAACTTTCAGCCAGGTAATATCGTCAAAAGTGCGCTTATCTCCTAATATCTCTGCATCATAGCCATGTTCGAGAATAGTTAATGTATCAGTATCGAGGCCCGGTGTAACATGTACACGGACGTCTTTGTTTGCGCGCATCAATGTATTCGCCGGTACCGGCACATCGGTCCATGTACCTTCTTTCACCAGCTTTTCCTGCGTAGCCTGAATTACGTCCAGTGCTTCAGCCGTCTGTTGCAACGCGGCATAGCTGGCATGTTCCGCCTGAGCAGTAGCCGCGCGGGCTACCTCTTCAGCGTGTTGTGCTGCGATAGCCTGACTCGTCTGGGTTGCCTGGATCGACTGCGCGGTCGCTTCCAGCGCAGCGATTTGCGTCAGGCGCGCAGATTGCCTTTCCAGATCGGCCAGGGCCGTCTGCGTGGTGTCCAGAGCCTGTGCCGTTTGTGCCAGGGCCAGGGCTGTGGCTGTCGTTTCGGCCTGGCGTGTCGCCTGGTCCGCAGGATCCGTTCCAGCCAGTGTTGTGGTACCCGTGGGGTTGGCCAACCGCCCGTCTGGAGCATCCGGGGGAGATACCTCGGAACCTACGGACGAAGTGGATGGATCCGAAAGGGTGCCAACAAACCAGGCTCTACCGCTCAGCAGCACGATCCCGAGAACAATCAGTGCTATCACCGGATTCCGGAGCATTCTGGCTCTCTGAATCAGTGGCAGTCTCGTGGTTGGTGGAGGGAGGTTACCACCAGTGGTCAGTGGTGTGCCCCCGCTAGCATACGGCAATACGATCGTTAGCTGAGGCTGTGATGTGCCACAGTAGGGGCAGAACATGTCATCCTGGCGAATGAGACGTTGGCATGTATCATTGACACACTGTTTCCAATTGACATGGGGTTGCATAGATGTTGCTCCAGGAGTTACATCGGCGTGCCACATTTACTACAAAAGCGGGCAGTTGCAATATTCGAATGCCGGCAACGCCGGCATTCCCGCCTTGTATTCGAGACCGGAGCCAGGCATTGTTGACAATACACTTCGTCAGAACCGAGCGTATTCCCACAGACAGTACAAAAACGCGGGTATGCGGGAGGCGGAGGCGGTTCCTGGGAGGCCGGCGCAACCAGCGCTGCCTTCAATGCGCCGGTACTCGGAAACCGGTGTTCTTGCTGAACCGACATCGCTTTGAGCACCGCCTGTGCGACATGGGGTGAGAGGGCCGGGTTCAAAGCCAGTGGCGGTACCAGCGGGTCGGAGGTAACAGCCAGGCGTTCCGTTGCCGGCGGCGGAACCTGCCGGGTAAGCAGGTGGTAGAGCGTCGCTCCCAGACTATAAATATCGCTGCGAGCATCGGTGTGCGTGTTTTGCCCGCTCCACTGTTCAATCGGCGCATAGGCTGCGGTAAGCGCGCGCCGTGAGTTTCTGGTGGTTTGATCACCCTGCTTGAGTAACCCGAAGTCAACCAGTTTAATCTGCCCCTGGGGTGTTTGCAGAATATTGGCAGGTTTGATGTCACGGTGAAAGATCGGCGGCTTTTGTTGATGCAAATAGCTCAGTACATCACAAAGCTGCTCGGCAAATTTTACTACCATCTGTTCCCAAAGATTACCCCAGCAGTTATCAATCAATTTTTCCAGACTCTCTCCCTGGACATACTCCATGACCAGATAGGCGCTATCTTCTGCTTCAAACATGTCGTAATAGCGCGGTAAATTTTGATGGCTCAAATTTTGCAACACCATGAACTCATCTCGGAAGTGGCTGATGGTTGTGACATCAAAGTTTTCCTTCAACGCTACTCGTTCCGGCGGTGTCTTATCGTTTCTGGCTTCGTAGACAGCGCCAAAGCCACCATGTCCGATAGCGCGTACAATCTGATACGTATGTATCTGCACCCCCGGATCATGCAAATGAAGAGCAAATTTTAGTGAACGTTTACAGCGGTGACAGTGTGTTGCGCCATCTGGATTCTCGGTATTGCAGCCTGTCCCACTTCGTTGATCGCAACAGATCTGCATCTGGAATGCCTCCTTCTATTCAGTCTGTATTATGCTTTGTTTGTTGCCGGAATGACGGTCCCATGGTAGCCATCGATCCGGGCAATGAGCATTCCGCGCGCATATAGTGTTCCTATGTAATTAGTACCGAAACAGGATTTTTTTGCTAGAGGCACACCCGAACAGCAGTCGGGCCGATCGGATGCCGGCCCACACTCCATGCCACCCATTTCCTGGTGCCCCGTTCCACCCGGCGGACGGGCTTTCGCATCTCAGCCAAATGCGGTATCATACGGGTGTCAGGGATGCGAACGTGGTATTTTGCCGATGGTGCCAGGGATGCCCGAGGATATTGCAATCAACCAAACCCGGCTGCGTGCTATCGTGCGCACATGTGATGCGGAACTGCACTGGCGGCTGACAGACACACAGCAGCAGCAGTATGTTGTCGACCTGTTGCGCTGCCGCTCAGATCGGGTATTCACACCTGAGGAACTGCAGCGGTCGGTGCGCATGTACCATGCTGATCATGCACACGTGTATGCGTTGCAGGATGACCGGGATCCCAACCATCAGCATGCCTGGCAGGAGATGGAAACCTACGTCCGGCGGGTACTCTGGCAACAGGCTGGTCATTCCTTTCCCAACGCACATGATATCATCGATGAGACTACCGGGTATGTGCTGGAAGCCATTAGCAAATCGCTACGGACCTATTGCTATAAGGCACAGCTCACGACCTGGGTACACAAGATTATTATCAACAAATATCGCAACTATCTTCGCGATCGGCGTATCCTGAACCCCCAGTTCGATATTGTTCCCGATGATGTGCATGATCTGCCGCTCGCGATCAGTGCGGTGGACCAGCCGGCAATGCATCTGGAAGGAAAGGCGCTGGAAGAGCTTGTCACCAGCATTTTGCAGGAGAGCCCGCTGATGCAGCAGGTCTTCTGGCTCTCCGTTGTCGGGTTCAAGCTGGCTGAAATTGGACAGCGGGTCGGACGTTCGACTACACGGGTGCATGAACTCATTCGGCAGGCACGGACGCTGATCCAGACCGATGCGCGCTTCCAGGCGTGGCTTGATGACCCGAGTGAGCCGAATGAGGAGCAGCCGGAGTGAGGCACAACGCCGAAAAAAGCGGACATTGTCGGGACATATACGTAAAGCAGTGATTTCTGATCGCTCGCGTTGACCAGGATAGAAGATATAGTATGGATAACCAGCAAGCTGACCACGTTCTGCACCACCTGCGTGAGACTCTATCCCAGGTTCCTGATGCGCCGCTTGCGCCGGATATCGCCCGGCTTCTCGTGCAGGAGCCGACCTATCGGGGTGCCCTGGTCGTGCTGCTGACTCAGATGCTTGCGTTGCCTCCGGCTCCCGGTTTGGCTGGTGCTACGGACTGGTTTGATGATCTGGATGCCTTTTTTGACCTGGAAATGGAAACCGGTATCAAGGCCGCCGCCCATGCTTACCCGCATGTCTGGTGGGCGCTCTGGGAAGATGCCGCATGCCTTGCTACCTATCTCTCCCTGCGCGAGTTGCACTTTGCGGTAGAACGCCATGCCATCGCCCCACTGCGCCTGCTCCCCACCCGCGCCATTGATCTCTGGACTATTTCCCGTCAGGTGCTCTCATTGCTCTTTCCCGATCCCGCGGCCCCGGCGCTGCATCTGGTCTGGCGTGGCGCGGAGTATGAAACCGTGCTGGCGGAACGGACAATCGATCTGGGGCATGGGGAACCGTGCCAGGTCACGCTGAGTGCGCAGCCGGGGGAGGGACTGCACCGTCCGTTAACTGTACGGGCAATTCCCCCTCCGGCCGGCTGGCTCGTGCTGACGCTGGGCGAGCAGCGGTTGCGCGCACGATTTGATGCACAGGGGCATGCAACGATTGCCACGGTCCCGGCAAGCCTGCTGGTGCAGGCAGACGGCCCGGCGTTACAGGTACATCTGGAGATTGATGTGGGATAACTTCCTGGAGTCTCCTCGCTCCCATCGGAACTGACAGAGGTCGGCGTATGTTCATGGCTCCTGACACCCTGCCCAGCGTCTTGTATCCAGTTCTGGCATTGAGTGAGCATGATCCGCGTCAGGCGGTGGCACAGGCGCAAGCGTTGCTTCCGCAGACTCCAGCGGATGATGCCGCGTTCTACGCCTGGGGTTGCTACACCTTCGGTTGGTGCTGGTTGCGCTGGGAACGTCTGCCGGCGGCCCGTCAGTGGTTGATGCAGGCCCAGGCCACCTGGATGCTCCAGGGCAATGCCGGGTCAGTGTTGACCTGCCGGCGCGCGCTGCTCATGGTGGAGGCACTGGGAGGCGCGGGGGCCGGGCTCCAGGATTCCTGGAACGTCCTGGTTGCTGATTATATCGCCGCCGGGCAACCGCTTGAGGCGGCCCGCACCCGTATCCAGCAGATCGAGCACCTTAATCTGCTGGTGTTGCCGCAGGCGGCGCGTACCCTGGTCGACCGGATTGTCCCGACCATCCAGGCACAGGGTAGCCTGGACGACCAGGCATTGCTGCTACGTGCAGAGGCCAGCATTGCCAGCGATCTGGGCCATCTGGAGCCGGCGCTGGCACAGATCAGCCGGGCCGCCGAGCTCTTTGCGGCGGCAGGCAGCCCGCTGGAGGTTGCCAAATGCCGCCGCCGCCGCGCCTGGCTCTGGCAACGGCTGGAACAGTTTGCGCAGGCTATGGATGATCTTCAGCAGGCGAAAGCGACCTTCCAGCAGCTTGATCTGCCGATTGAGCGGGCGCTCTGTCAGCGGAATGAAGCAACCATTGCCGGCTATCGGGGTGACTATGCCCGGGCATTGGTGGAAATTCATCAGGCCCGCGCGGCGCTGGCTGCGCTGGGACGGCGCGACGCCGTAGCTGATTGTGACCTGACGCTGGGAAATGTGGCGTATTATAGTGCGCAGTATGACCTGGCGCTGGCCTGGTATCGTCAGGCGCAGGCCGTCTATACCGACCTCGGCAGCCAGTATCTGGCATGCGTGAGCCGGCGTAATCAGGCGCTCGTGCTGCGGGCGCGCGGTGAACCACAACCGGCGTTTGCCCTGCTGACCCTGATCGAGTCTGCGGTTCGGGCATTGGGTGACGCCGGCGAAGAGGCCGAAATTGTTCTGCTGCAAGGGTTGGCGCTCAATGATATGGCGGAGGAGGCGCGGGCGCTGGACTATCTTCTGCAGGCGCAGGCTCAGTTTCTGGCCCTGGAGAACCAGCGCGGTGCGGCCCGTGCCCGGCTGGAGCAGGGATATATCTACCTTGCCCAGCAGCGTCCGGATCTGGCTGCTCCCTGTTTCCACCAGGCGCATGCGGTTCTGGCGGAGCGCCCGATCCATAGCTGGCGAATTGCCTATGGTCTGGGGCGCTGTGCATACCTGCAGGGCGATCCGCCAGCCGCCTTGCGACAGTATCAGGCGGCCAGCAGTATTATTGCGGGGTTACGGCGGACGCTCGCCAGCGAACATGCCTCCAGCGGGCTCTTCTCGCTGGCGCAACAGATGTTTGGTGATGCGTTGACCCTGGCGGCTGCTCAGGACGATCTCCCGGCGCTGGTGGCTCTGGCAGAGCAACAACGCGCGCTCGCGCTCCAGCGCCAGTGTGCCCGGGTTGCGTTGCATATGCCGCCGGACATGCATGCCCGGTACGCGCAGTCCAGCGAACAGTTGCGCCAGGTGATCGCCCACGATGCCCCGGCACAGGCGCGTGATGCCGCTCTGTCCGCCTATATGCAGGTGTTGCTCCAGGTGCGTCACACTACGGCTACTCTGCCCACCCTGACGCCAGATCCACCCGACCTGGCGCAGCTACGGGTAGCGTTGGGTGCGGCCTACCCGGATGGTTGGGCGGTGCTTCTGTATGTGCGCTGCGGTGACCGGCTGTTCATCGTCACGTTCGATGCCCAGCGCCTCACCCTGGAGCAGACCCCGTGCGATGCGCAGTTGGACGCACTCGTTGAGCGGGCGTGCCGCCGCAAGTATACCGAGTATATCTACCGCGACATTGCCCGGCTCTACGATCCCACTACCCCACCCTGGCAGGTGCCGACAGCGCTGGCAGCACGCCTGATCCCCGGTGCCCTGCGTGCCCGGCTCCATCCCGCCATGCGGCTCCTGATTGTGCCATCGGCACCGCTCCACGCGCTGCCCTGGGCGGCGCTACGAATCGATGATGCATGGCTGTGTGAACGCGCGACCCTGCAGATCCTGCCGGCTCTGGCCCTATGGGAGCCGCTGGCGGCCCGTGCAGTCGAAAGCAACGATGCGCTGCTGATCGGGTGCAGTCAGTTTGGCGCACGCGCACAGCCACTGCCCAATATGGCTGCCGAACAGGAACTGGTCACACGCCTCTGGCCGGGCCGGTGTACCTGCCTGACCGATGCCGCAGCCACGCGGTCGGCCCTGCTGGAACTGGCGGCTCAGGCCGATCTGCAACGCTACCGCTTGCTGCATATCACCAGCCATGCACGCCTGGTGGATGCGCGTGGGCTGCTGGCGCATGTCAAGCTCTGGGATAGTGATCTGCTGCTGGATGAAATTGCCGGATTGGGACTGGCGGGAGCACTGGTTGTACTGGCTGCATGCGACGGAGCTGCCGGCGAAGTATTACCTGGAGATGAGGTCTTGAGTCTGAGTCACGCCTTTCTGGCAGGTGGAGCGCGTGATGTCATTGCCGGCATCTGGCCGTTCTTTGATCTGGGAACCCACGATCTGCTGGAACTGGTATACACGGAACTGGCCCGGGCGCAGGATGCGCCGACGGCCCTGGCACAGGCGCAGCGGGCATGGATTGCCCGGTATGCGCACCTGGATGATCAGCGGCCGGTAGCATATTCACCGGTCGTCTGGGGCGGGTTGCTTGCGATTGGTGCCGGCACATAGACTGGATCAACGAGCGGCGCCGCTCTCGTTTTTCCGGTTGCCGTCTATCGCCCGTTACTGCCGGGTTCGTTGGCGTGTGCCGGCCACAACATGCGACATCACCCCCTTCCGTGCGCTGGTTCCTGGGAGTCCAACCGGGTGTCGATGCTGGTTGCGCTGCAGACCCCGGTTGTCTCCGTGGTATCATAGCGGGATAGTTCTCCGCGAAAGGGAAGTGCGCACTCCGAATACGCGCAGTGCGCCGGAATGAGTATGGCACGGTGAAACATCCACAGGCATTTGGGGATCTGCTGACCCGGGCGGTTTATCGCATTGCAACGGAAACCCGGCGTACGATCGGCGCAGTCCAGGATGACCTGGGGTATGCTATCGGGCGTACGGCGGCCGGGTCGCCGATTGAATACTGGCGCAAAGGCTATGTTCCGGCACAATCCACCGATGTGGAACGTCTGGCGGACGCCCTGTATCGGCGGGACGGATTGCGCGATCAGGGCGAGGTCGAGACCTTTTTACGTTATGCCGATCACCCGGATCTGGTGGGATGCTGCGCGCGCATCCTGCATCCACAACCGGCGGATGATCCGCCACCGGTCACATCCACCGCGGCGCGCGTGACTCTGGTGATTGAAGGCGATATCGCCGCATTCCAGACGCATGCGCGCGAGCAGATTATTACCCATATTGCCAATCTGGTCGGTCTCCCGCCCGACCAGATTGTGATTGCGCAGGTTGTTGCCGGCAGTGTGCGGCTCACGCTGGAGTTGCCCACCCGCGCGGCGGTCATGTTGTGCGACCGCGACGCGGATGATGATCTCGCGCTGAAAGAACTGGGGATTATGCAGATCGAATGGGAACCAACCGCTGACCAGATGGCCGCCGCCGCTCTTGCCCGGCTGCAGGAAGTTACTTTCCTGGAAGCCGTCAACATGCGCATGAATGGGGCGGCGGCACATCTCTGGCACCTGGCGACCGAGGGGCTGGCACGGCTGGCCGACCCGTTACTGCCGGCACCGGCACCGTCTGACCTGGACGATGCCCCGCGCCAGGCTGCGCTGCAGGCGTATCTGGAAGTCCGTATGGAACGCGACTCTGACATGCGCAACGAGGTGGCAGCGCTGCTGGCAACAACCGACCCGACGGCTGCCGCATGGTCTCCGGTGCAGCGGATGGCGCTGCTGGTGCGACAGATTACCCGCGCCACTGGTATGCGGCTGGGCACTGATCCGGTGGCGCTGACTCCGGTGCTGCACGACTATATTCGGTATCAGGCCGATCCCTGGCAGGTGGATCTCCCGCGTCGCTGGTGGCGTCCACCCTGGCAGTGCTGGTTGCATGCCAGGGGCGATCAGATCTGCCATGTGCGCATTGCGCATGCCCTGGCTCTGGCGCTTCTGCGTATCGATGCACCGCAGTGGGAGGAGCCGGCGCTGTTCCTGGCCGCATTGCAGGCCGCAGGGCATGGTCTGCTGGCGCGTGGGCGGGTACCCGTGGGCGACCGTTCCGCATTTCTGGCAGCCCTGCAAGAGATCCGGCCCCAGATGCAGGTTCTGGTCCGTGCGCTCCGCCCGCAGGTCCGGGGCAGTGCATCGTCGGCTGCGCCATCCGCCCCGTTCCGCATCACGCGCCGGCAGGGCGGGGTGGAACTGGCGGTCGCCAGCGGTCCGGAGCGCCGGTTCCTCCTGACCGTGCCCATCCCGCCAACTCCCGCTCTCGCCGTGCTGAGTGGGCATGAAAGCCTGTTTAGCGATCACTTGCCGGAAGTGGCACAATCCCCGATGGTCTCGGTGACCTTGCGCGAAGCGGAACCTGCGCGCCTGACGCTGCTGGTGGGGGTAAGCGAAACTAACCGTTCTGTACGCTGGCACGTTGACCTGCTGGCTGATGAGCAGGTGCTTGCCAGTGTCATCACCGACCAGGTGGGTATCGCGCAGTTCAATGATCTGCCCCGCACGCTGATCGAGCGGCGGCAGATCAGATTGCGCTGTCGCGAGCTACTCCTTCCAGAGCAGAATCAGCATCAGGAGCAGGAGTGACAGGATCAGTGCGCTGGTGGCCGGAGTGAGCAGGAAGGCCCAGGGGGTCAGCGCCAGGCGGTACAGCAGCCAGGGGGACAGGGTGAGCGCCAGCATGACCCCGATGACCAGCGCAGCAGTGAAGCGGTCGTACAGGTACGGATCGACCTCGCTCACCGCACGGGCCGACTCGGCCTGGGTCCGTGTCCCGGCATAGCTGGTGAAGGCGGCCCAGAGAAGCACGATCGGCCCCAGCAGGTTGAATAGCCCGGGGGACCAGGTCAGGAGCCCCAGCATCCAGGTGATAGCCAGCACTACCAACCCCATCAGGCCGCCCAGCGCGTAGCTGATAAATGCTCCCATCCACTGCCCGACAATGACCGCACGGCGCACATCATGCGGCAGATCCGCGCGGTCGCGCGCGCCGCGATAGGTGGCACCGATAATGAGCGGGCAGAGTACTCCCAAAATGGTCCAGACGACCAGCGGCGGCAGCATCGGTGCGGGCGCGGGGGGAGTGCCGGGTATGCCGAACAACCAGCGGATGCTGCTCGTCGCCAGCAGCAGCACGGCCAGCAGCACCCCCAGGCCGCGGATGCTGCCGCTGATTGCGGGATCGAACAGGGCGGCCGTGAACCAGTCGGCCAGTCGTTCATGCCAGGTGGTTTGAGCGGGCAGCCCGCTGCCCTGATAGATTACCGGCAGGCTCCAGTCAACCACCCCACCGCTGGTAGACATTCGGATGCGCCCGCCGGCAACGGCTTCTTCCACCCGGCCACCCCGATTGAGCGTGGCATAGAATGCCTGCACAAATGCTCCCGCCGCCGCCTGGCCGACAGCCCCCTGCATCGCCACCACGACCGGCACGCCATACCGGATCAAGGTCAGAGCAATGCCTTCCGACACGCGCCGCTGCATCTCTTCCGCGCTGTCATCCGCTGTGCCCCCCAGGGTATCCAGCAAATCCGCCGCCCCGGCATGGCAGGCCTGCAGGAGGATCAGCCGGATCGGCGGAGAGAGCGAACAGATGGTTGCCAGCGTGAACGCGTTAACCCGATGCAGGAGCCCGTCGTGCCAGGTCAGGAGCAGATCATTGCGCATGTCGCGCCCGGTCGATTGCTGATGACCGTGGCAGATTAGATGCACAATCTGCGGCTGGTCGGTCTCAAGGTGCTGCTGCATCCAGGTCAGAGTCCCGGCATCCTGGTACCAGCGCTGCCGCACTACCTCCGGTGGCAGAATCTGCTGTAACGCCTGCCGCGCAGGTTCCAGGTCAATCGGGGGCACGCCCTGAGGCGAGGCAGCAAAGACATGCAGGTTGAGCGGGGGCGCAAGCCGGGGTTGCCGGTTGCGCCCTACTCCGCGCACCTGCCGTACCAGGCTGACCTGAGCATCCAACAGCACAAATGTCCCCGGCCCGGTCGTGTGGGCAGCGGTGGTGGGCAGCCAGAGCAACTCCCAGGGCAGTGCCAGGATATCCTGGGCATCGGCAGCAACTTCGAGCGTCATATGCAGCCGGCGCCGGCGGTTACGGGCGCGCTGCAGGGCCGCACTAATCCCCTGCCGGACGGAGTAGGGCAGCACATGACCCACCTCGCGCCCGAGTTCGACCAGATGCTGCATGTCTGCCGAGCCCAGCGTATCACTGTCCAACCCCTGCGCTGCCCAGGCATGCATCGTCTGCACCTGTTGCTCAAAGGCGCGGCGGAGCGCCTGAATGCGGGCCGCCTGCACCATAAAGGCTTCCGGGCGGCGCATGCGCCCGCCTACAATAAAGGTGACCCCGGACTGCTGCAGGTTGGCGCGGTAATAGTCCATCTCCTGGTGGCCGGCACGCTCGATAATCAGCCGGAGCGTGTCGCAACGTTGGCGCGGCGAGGGCAGGATGCACGGCTGGCGGGGCATGGTCTGGTCGATCCTTTCCGGGTGATGCAGCTATCATTCCAGGGTAGCACGCTGCTCCTCGATCGTGAGCAAAAAGACCAGATGGTCCGTTATGGCGTCCAGCAAGGCCTGCGGCCAGCCTGTCAGTGCCCAGCTGGTCGTATCCATCGGCGGGGTGCTGGCAGAGTGGGTGGATGCCGGGTCATCCGCCGCAGCGCCGGCAATCAGGTGCAGCGCCCGGTAGATGGCTCCCGGTTCGTCAGCCATGTCCGTATCCGCATGGGCCGTTGGTAGTGCGCGCAACGCTGCGGTGGCATCCGGCCAGCGCGCCGCCGTGAGCACAGCACTGCCGGTGTCAAGCAACATCAGCATCGTCTGTCCGCCAGGAACATGCCGGGCCTGCATAAACTCCGTGCGGTGCCGGGCGATAACATCGGGCCATGCGCCGGCATCATCCACACCCATTAATGCCGTATACCCGCGCAGCAGTGGGGGCAGATGCGCGGTGGTTGCTGCCAGGGTATGCAACCAGTCGCGCCCCAGGTCATGCCGACACAACCAGAGGAGCAGGTGATGTGCCAGGGTTCCCTGCTGGATGAGCATACGAACCGCTCCCAGCGCAGCACCGCGCTGTCCCGGATGGTTAGCCACCACAAGTAGCCATGCGCCACCCAGGTCCAGGTCCGCAGAACAGGCCGCTACCAGCAGCGCCCGCAGTCCCGGTAGTGGCAGCAGACAGAGCTCATCCAGGGAGACCGGATGCAGGACGCGCAGGTGCGCCACCCCGATTCCCCAACGTGCGCCCGCCAGCAGTGCCAGCGCCAGGGGTACCTCCCAGAGCCAGCTCAACGGGCGGATCAACCCCAGCGCAAACCCCAGCAGCGGCAGGAAGAACCAGATCAGGGGAGCCGTTGGGAACACGGGGGACCAGATCATGAGCCCGACCAGGGTGACGCTGCCGGCGGCCAGAATCCAGCGCACCGGCGCACTGGCAGTTGGCACACTGGTGCGTATCAGCCGCACAACCAGTGCGCCGCCCAGCCACATGCCCAGGAGAAGCAGCATGCTCACCAGCAACCAGAGCGGTGTGGCGACAAACCCGAGGGCAAGTCCGAGCGTGAGCAGGGGGGTGATCGCAAGCTGGCAGCGCAAAGCCCAGAACAGGGCATTCCGGATGGGAGCCAGTTCGTTGTCACCGGATATGATAAATAACCCGCTGATGAGTAGCGCAAGCCAGGGGGACAACAGCAGCGCGGCCGCCAGATTGATCCGGTGCAGCGGCATGACCTGCGGCAGCACTAACCCGACAAAGGCCAGGGCCGTGCCGATCCAGATCAGCGTCGCTACCACCGCCGCGAGCATATTGCGGCGCTCGCCGCGCAGAAAGGCCGCAAACCGCGCGGGCCGCATGAGCGCATCATATCCGATAACAAAGGGATGAGATGGAAGGAATGCATAATAAAATTTCATTACGGTATTACACCACAGGTCAACTGATACGCATCATACTGGCTACATGGTTTGTCCCCAGACCAATGCATTCTTTCGGTGTATGCATGGTTTCCCCTATGAGAGCGCAGGCTGGTGGGCGAAAAAAACTGCCGCTTCAGGGACATACCTCATGTCCAGTGATCCACTCCTTCATTGTACCCGGCCCTGGATAATTAGACGGCCACGTGGCAGGCAAGACTGAAGTATGACCGTGCAGCAGGATACCGCCGTCCCTGATCTGTGCCCAACGTCCTGGATTGTGGTGCGTTGATTAGCACATGACGTGGGCGATCTGGCGGAGGATAGGAGGTGCGTAGCGACCGCATCGATCCCTCTCGTACCAGGAGATCAGATCTTGATGCTCATGTGGCTCGTCTTAATCTGGACCATACTATCAGGACAATGAATGAAAGGATTTTTTCATGACCATTCATGACATTGTATCCTCCGATCTACTTGTAGTCAATCTTGAGCCACTCCTGAAATCGGCTCTCCAGCGTTGGGGGCGACATACCTCCACTGACTATTCCGCGTTTCAGCCCATTGTGGCGGTGCGCCTGGCGTGTGTGGAGGATATGGCAATCCAGTTCGTCGCTACCGAGTCGCAGCAACGTCAGGTCCATGATAGTGATCGCCGGCGTGCGGTCTGGTATTGCATCCGTGACGCAGTGACTTGCCTGCGTCCGCCTGCCAGTGCCCTGTCGTTGGAGATCCAGGCGGCACTGGATAACCTGTCACGCGGAATATGGCCCCAGGATTTACCAGTTCCACAGGAGTGTCACCAGTATCTCATGCTTTCTCTTGCCTATGTAATCAAGTCACATACGAACCAGGAACTGGCAACCATATTTGATGTTTCAGTGCGCAGCATCGCGTCTATTCGCAATCAGGCGATTGCGGCGGTTGCCCGGCAACTCGCCGCATGGGAGCAACACTGCCGGCAGCGGGGAAGTGAACGATTGGAGTTAACTGGACCGGTTCGGGTTCATCAACGCAGCAACCACCAGGGTTGAATGGCGTGAATGACCGCTTACCGACGAGGTAGAAACGTACCTGTGTAACAGAGGAGGGCTTTTCCATGAAACGATCGTTCAGCTTATAATGGTTCTGGTGGTGTGGAGCACACTCCTGGCACACCTGGTAGATGCACAAACTTTCCTACCAGTGCAGGAGGGTTCGTTGGCCGATGGCGTTACCATTGGCGTAGGCATAACATCTACGGATCCGGTACCTGCAGCCGAGATTATCAGTTGTGATGTGTCGATGACTGATGAGCAGCTACGCACTGATAGCCATTGCATGGGTGGGCATAAGCGTTCAGCTATCAGTTGTCAGCCATCAGTATGCCGTGATTAGCCAGTACAGAGCGTATTTTGTCGCTATTTGATCGCTTTTCGGCAACCACGGGCTGAACGCTGACGGCTGAACGCTTACACAGAGACTACTGGATCAACTTACTCGGCCACCCAAAGAGCCATACGCAGATTGCGATAATCCAAGCGACTCTTAGCCTCGCTTGATGATCGCTTCATTCATGGCCTTGATAATTTTCATAATATAGTCTTTGTCTTTTGACACAAGACCTTCAGCCTCGCCCGATGCGCTACCGATCCTGACAATGTAGCTTGGTTTTGCCATGACAGCCAACGCAATTCCTCCAAATAATGCCAAAAACCCTAGAAGGGTGAAAAGGAGTTGTTCGGAGATAGCACCAACAAATACCCCACCAATAAATCCAAGAACGGCAATAACAATACCAGCCATTCGATTAGCAGGAGTTTTACCCATTGAAACCGATGTGATATTCGACATTGCGTAGGTACTACCGCTTAACACAGCTCGGGCATTTGTAACGGTTACGGATTCGTCTTGATAGTAGCTGACTTCGGACATGTTTGCCTCCTTATTGAGAATGATTTATTGGTTTGGACAAGAAGCGCAAGCAGACAGGTGGAGTATTGTTTGATTGTGGTTGAATCTCCTTTCTTCTGAAGGCTACTAATACAATGGCGACTTAAATTCCCCCATGAGTTTATGGGATTTGACCAAAATGAGATAGCTGTGGAAATGGAGATAGTAACTTTCCTTGTCCTATCGCTCTAAGAGTAAAGGTTAAGTTCAGCCATTTCCATACTATTCCCCACGAAGTTAGCCTGGTTTGACTAACGCCTCACATCGTCTGCTGTAGCAACTATCCTATCATATATGTACCGAAAGAGACCTGTATGCGCTTGCGAGAGGTGCTCATCCTTCCTTCAACCTGCCTAATACTACAGCGAAGTTTGTTTACCGAGGGCTTGTTGCTGCGCTCGATCCTATGTCACGCTGAACGATAGTGAAGAGTCTCGTCCTCGGTATAGCGAGATTCTGAACGGAGTGAAGAATGACAAACCTCGCTGTAGTACTAACATCGGTGCCAGCCGTAGGTCCATAATTGTTGACAACCCGGCATGCAGCGCGTTGGATCTGAGATCAGAGAGATGTACCTGAGCGCCGCTGGCTCAACTCGCAGGTCTATTGAGCAGCGGCGCGTTCGTACCATTAATCCCGTTGACCGTTCTCCATATTCTGAGTGTTGATATTTGTGGTACGACACTGCTGGTCGTTATGTCATATCTCATCTGAGAAACAGGCCGTATGCAGGTAGGTTGAACGTTGGCACCCGATCGAGGAGTATCGGGTGCCAATATATCCCCACGATCCGTCCACATCTCTGGGAACGACCAGCTATTCGTCTTTTCATGCCTCACACACCAGCCAGGTGTATGACTAATATCACCCGCATCGCCTCAGGCTTACCCATGGTCCACTGTGCAGCGCCACGCACACTGTTGCACGTCACGGCAGATTAGCATATGTTAAAGCAGATCCAAGCAGCACAGCGTGGCTTGAACTGTTTCTGATCTTCTATTAAGTTAGATCACGTATGTTTCACTATGGTACTCATCAATATTGAAGCGCTGGCGTGTAATCATGCGCCACCCACCAGTGGCACTGCTTTGCACGCAACGCTGCGCTTTCGCTCGAAGCAGGTCCGTGTGACGGCCATGACCGGGCCCACCACAGGTCTGGTGCGCGTACCACTGCTTTGCTATGTTGAGTTGACTGGCTCATCCTGTTCTTTCTAACACACATTCTGGGTTTCAGGGCCAACTGCCGGATATTCCTACTGATATGTGAGGTGCTGGTGTGAATCTGCGACGTGTCCATTTGCTTCACCTGCTCGTTCTGCTGTCACTGCTGTTTGCTGTGGTTCCCTGGCAAGCTCCCCGCGCGGTATATGCCGCGCCGGTGACGCCGACCCAGTCATTGCGCGCACAGATGCAACCTGCTCATCAGCAGCCTGACGGGGAACGTGCGTCTCGCACACGTTCAGATTCCGATACACCATTTGGACCATCAGTCCAGTCCGACATTCAACTGACCCGGTACGAGCACCCGGCAGTTATTGCACCCGCCGCCATATCACCGGCACCAGAAGCCCGACTAAACAGGCCCGACGACACGCCGGCAGAACTGGCAATTATGCCCAGCAGCCTCGTTGCAGCGCCTGACAGGACACCAACGCCCCAGGCCACAGCAACAGATGAAGCAGCGATCCAACTTGAATTGCAGAAACTTACCCAACCGGACACATCAGCCCAGACCCATGTGTATCTACCGCTCGTTCAAGCGGCAGGCGCAGGTCGCACCACGGAGGTCAAAATAACCTCCGATGGAGGCCAGCTTCGTTCGCCTGATGGCCGTGTGCAACTGGATGTTCCAGCGGGCGCAGTGGATGAGGATGTCTGTCTCAAAAGTATTGACACATTCCGCGCGACGAGCACGGCAAACGCCACACCCGCTACCTGGGCCGCGTCAGGCACGATGATACGCCAGACGACGCGGAGCCGGACGACCCCGCCGAGCAGTGCCTGGCATTGAAGAACGCATGAACCGTCATTCGGTTGCAGCGGGTCATATCTGCTATAATGCGGACAACAACTCATACCAGGTTGCCATCAAACCACCAAGCAACCGCAGCGGGTGCAACGGCTGCAATTCCCGATACTCACCGTTGCGTCCTCTGCGTCCGTCGCGGTTGGGAAACCACGTTCGTAGCCGATGAACGGAGGGAGAAATGCCATCCGGGGTTTATGACACACGCCCTGCTGCCGAGCAGGTCCAGATTGCCCTCTTGCGCCAGGCCGGGTTGGTCCGGCGCGTTGACCTGGCCAGCGCTATGACCCGTTTTGCCGTGACCGGGGCGTACACGGCGTTGCGCCGGCGCTATCCCGCGGCCAGTGACCAGGAGCTCCGGCTGCTGTTTGTCGAACAGCAGTATGGCCCGTCCCTCAGTGCCCGGCTCCGTGCCGCGCTCGCACACCAGGGAGATGTTCATGACCTCATTCCTTGATGCGTTGCTGCCGCTGGCGGATGCATTCGAGGCCTGTGGGGTGTCCTACTATATCGGCGGCTCGGTAGCAAGTATTGCGCACGGTGTCCCACGCACAACCCTCGACGTGGATGTCATTGCCGATCTGCGCATTGATCAGGTCGCGCCCCTGGTTGCGCAGATCCAGGGCAGCTACTTCGTTCAGGCCGACGATGCGCTGGATGCCATTATCCACCGTACCTCGTTCAATGTCGTACATCTGGCCAGTATGGTCAAGGTGGATGTCTTTCTGGCTCCCGATCGTCCATTTGATCGCACGAAGGCGCAACGCGTCCAGCGGGGGCAAATCACCGCCACCGATCCGCGTCCGTTTCCGCTGACATCGCCCGAAGATATTGTGGTACAAAAGCTCGAATGGTATGCACTGGGGGGACAGGTCTCGGAGCGGCAGTGGACGGATGTCCAGGGGGTGCTCAAAGTCCAGGGAGCGGCGCTCGATCTGGCGTACATGCGCCACTGGGCGACGGCGCTGGGGATTGCCGATGTGCTGGAGCGTGCGTTGCATGCTGCGGGGCTGATCGCCTGACCGGGCAGGAATTGGGATGTCCCCGGCATGGGTCAACCTACGTCCCTGGGGTCCATGCTGCATGCTCTATGTTCCATGTTCCATTATTCAGAAGGCGCAAGAGACGTGCATCACCGCAGCGCAGGTTGAGCAGACCGCGTTGTGGGCAGACCAGACGGACGATGCCCACACCACGCTGGACCAGGCCGCGCCCCCGCTTGACGAGGCGACCCGCGCACGTCTGCAGATCGACCTGGACGGGACGCTCCAGGAGCTGACCCGTACCCGCACCGACCTGGATAGGACAGTGGACTGGCCGGCGCAGCGGTCGCAGGTTTCCCGCGAGGCTGCGCTGAACATGCTCGAAACGCTGGAGCTTGCTATCGAGCAGCGGCAGCGCGTA
>DAOTUI010000030.1:0-4012 GCA_034437035.1 Chloroflexaceae bacterium | reverse complement strand
TCCCGCCGTCAATGCGTACCATCTCCGGCGGCAGGCTGCAAACGCCAGGACGCGGGTCGCCCAGGATTGCCAGTACCCGTCCGCACTCCACCCGGGCGGCCGCCGGGGCGGCATGGGCGGGCTGGGCGGCGAGAATCCCCCACGCCTGCCGGATGATCTGCGCGTTGAGTGGTCCCTGCCCCTTGAAACGCTCCAGTTCGGCAATCGCATCGGTTGCCAGGCCCAGCGCCCTGGCCCGTTCCGCCGGGGTGTGGCCCTGGGCAATCACGCGTTCCAGGAAGCGCCAGCAGCGTGACTGGCTCAGATGCCCGGCGCAGAGCAGGATCACCTCACGCCACCAGTTCTCGCTGGAGCGGGCCACCAGGGCATCCCACTGATCGGTCTCGGCGATATGGCGCGCGGCCAGAAACTCCTGGAATGACAGGTGACTGAAGCGGAAGCGGTCGGGCTGCACCTCGTCCAGCAGGCCGATATGCACCGGCAGTTCGGCTACAAATGCCTTTGCTGCCTCCGTCGCATCGGCGCGGGTGGGCAGACAGGCGGCCACCGTCTGGATTAACTCCGCCCGCTCGATGATGCGCCCGGCTTCGCCGCGCTGGTGCATGGTGTAGGCCACCGCCGCCAGCAGTTCCCGGCGCGGGTCAAGCCCCATGCGCAGGTCGGGCCGGCCGCTGTACTGCCGGCGCTCCTGGGCCGCGCGGTCGGCCTTGCCGCGCCCCCCGCGCAGCAGCACCTCCACACACTCTTCATAGAGCGAGGCGCGGTCTTCGGGCAGCACATAGTTGTTGTGGTAGATCACGGCGACCACCGTCAGCAGCAGCGGGTTGGTCGCCAACTCGCGCACCCGGTCGTTCATCTGGAGCGCCTGCCAGAGATCGTCGGCATAGCGCCGGGCCGCACGTTCCAGTTCGTCGCCCTGGAGTTGGTAGAGCAGACGCTGCACACTGCGGCTCCAGTTGGCGATAAACTGCTGCTGCTGGTCGGCGCTCATATCGGCCACGGTGCAGATGCGGAAGCCCGCGCCGATCTGCGCATCGCCCTTATAGGCGGCCACCCGCGCCGTCACCACATAACGGCAGGCGGCATAGCGGGTGGCGAACTCGCGCACAATCGCGCTGACAAACGCCCGGTCATCGGTGCGAGTGACTTCATCCAGGCCATCAAGCAGCAGCAGCGCGGCACCCGCTTCGCACAGGCGGCGGAAGAAGTCGGCGGGCAGATTGAGATCGAAGCCCCCATAGTAGTGCGCCAGGCAGTCCAGCAGCAGGCGCGGGTTGGCCCCGCTGACCTCGCGCTGCCGGGCCTCGCTCAGGTACGCGCCCAGTTCGCGCAGGGGGAGCAGGAGGGGTACGGGTGGATGGGTGCGTCCCGCTGCCGTATCCAGGCCCAGGTCGGCCAGGTGTGCCGAGTCATCGCGCGCCAGGATTTCGGCCAGGCGCACCGTGGTGTATTGCAGCAGGGTGGTTTTGCCACTGCCGGGCACCCCGACCACCGCGAGGCGTGGGGAGCGTAGCGCCTGCGACCAGTCCACCGGCGCGCTGCCTCGGCTGCCCCGCACCAGGGATGCCGCCGCGTCGTCCCGGTCGTCATCGGGGTCATCCTGCGGGTGTCCAAACAGACCGCGCACCTGTTCGATAAAGCCGCGCAATGCCCCCATGCCGCGCAGGTCGTCCACCTGGGGCTCGTGCAGCGCGAGCGAGACATACAGCTCACGCAGGGGCATATCCAGCGGGCGGTCATCAATGCCGCGCAGGTCAATGGTGGCATGCTGACGGTAGAGATGTTCCAGGTAGCGCCGCAGGGCCGCGCCATAGTCAACGTTGGGCGTGGGCGTCCCCTGCTGGTAGATGTTGATCACCTCGGCGATGTTGGTGCCGGTGGCCTCGCCGGAGAAGAGCGGGGCCAGCAGGCTGCCACCCACATCGCCGCCCACCACGGCACCGACCTGCGCACTCCCGCCGATGCTGATGTGTGGATAGGCCACCTCGAGCTGCGTTAGCAATGCCGTCAGTTGTTCGAGAGCGGACGTATTCCCCGCAAGACTGCCGGCAAGCTGCTGCGCCAGACGCTCACGGTTGCGTTCGTCGTCGGGGTCTTCGGCAAATGTTTCGAGATAGACTTCGGCTTTCGGATTGTCGGTGGCGGCTTCGTGGAACAGTTGGGCAAGCCCCTCCGTGAGCCCTTCCCCGATGCGGGTGATCGCGCCCTGGGAGACCAGTGCGGCCAGGTAGGTCAGGGTATGGGAGAGGAGTGGCATAAGATCAGGATTCATAGAACTCTTGCTATCCGGTAGTACGTTTCCGGGTGCGCCGCCCCCTGATGGTCGCGTCAGGAGAACGCTACTGGCCCGAAGGCGGCGCGGGGTTCTTTGGCCGAACATCTGGCCCGACCGGGATCAGAGCTGGCACCTTCCCAGATTCGGTGTAGCTCGCCGGCAACGCGCCGGGGAGCATTTGACCGGGCAAGCAGGGTGCGTGGCAAGCCGGAAGCCAACAGTGTTGTTGTGGTTGTCCGGCGGATTGTTGTTACGGTTGGACGCGCGCAGGTTGATCGATTGATTGTTCCAGCCGCCGCCGCGCAGTTGCTCTGGTCCACGGCCCGCATTATACCATTGCTATCCGTTCATAGTGCCAATCCAGCCTCCCAGCAGCCGTCCCACCTCGTCGATCATCCGCGCGCCATGTTCGTAGCGATCAGGCGTGATTAACCCCAGGCTGCGGCACAGTCGCCAGTGGAGCCGGAGTTGTTCCAGCCGGATGTCGGCCTGCTGGAGGGCGCGGCGGCGTTCTCCGTGACGGCTCTTGCCGGCTGTGATCAGCAGTTCGTGCATATCCAGGGCGGCGTCCTGGAGCCGCTTCGCCATCACAAACCGCTGGCTCTTGGGAAACTGCATGGTCTGTGGAATAAGCCAGGCCAGCAGATCATAGGTTTTGACAAAAATCGGGGAGGGCTCGAAGCTCATAGGTCGTCTCGCCGTGGCACCACCAGCCCACCCAGGAGCTGTTGGCGTAACCGATAGGTGCTGCCATGCCGGGCATGTGCCACCCAGCCATTGATACTCGCCTGGACCCGGTCCAGGGGAATGGCTCCAGCGGCATAGGAGCGAAATAGGCGGCGCATCCGGCGCGTAAAGCGGACCAGATTGGGACGTTTCAGCCGCCGGTAGGTCGGGTAGAGCCGGAACCCCAGGAAGGGGATGCCGCCGGCTACCGGATAGACCTGGGTTTTGCGCGCATGGAGTACCAGCCGCAGTTTGACGAGGAACGCACCGATCTGCGCGCGCTGGCGGTGCAGCGTGGCCTTATCATCGCCAAATAGCAGCCAATCGTCGGCGTAGCGCAGGTATGCGCCCTGGCGCAACTCCTGTGTGACGAAGGTGTCCAGTTCGTGCAAATACACATTCGCCCAGAACTGCGAAGTCAGGTTGCCGATGGGCAGGCCACGCGCTCGCTCACAGGGCGTGAAGAGATCATCGCCGGGGAACCAGTGCGGGGTATACTCGCTCTCCAGCACGCCCGCACCGCTGTCAAGAATCAGGTCAATCAGGTTCATCACACGCCGGTCGGCGATGCGCCGCGCCAGCAAGCCCCGGAGGATCTGATGATCCACACTGGGGAAGAACTGGACAATATCGCCCTGAAGAACATAGCGATAGCGTCGGGCATAGTGCTGCGCCCGGTCCAGCGCGGCATGGGTGCCCTTGCCGACGCGACAGGCAAAGCTGTTGTGGATGAAGCGTTGCTCCCAGATGGGCTGGATGAGATTGCAGAGCGCGTGATGCACCACCCGATCTCGGAAGGGCGCGGCGCTGATTTTGCGCTGCTTCGGTTCGTAGATATAGAAGTGGCGATAGCCACCGGGCCGGTAGCTCCCATCCCGCAGCTCACGCTCCAGATCGAAGAGGTTGCGCTCCAGGTGATATGCAAAGGCTGCAACGGCCGCTTTCGTGCGCTTCCCGCGCCGCGCCAGATGAAACGCCAGCCAGAGATTGTCAAAGCTACAGAGTGGCGCA
>DAOTUI010000029.1:0-12870 GCA_034437035.1 Chloroflexaceae bacterium | reverse complement strand
TAAAGTGGACCCATTGTCAAGCACACCCAGATCAGCAGTTTTCGTTCGTCTCCTTCCGTGTTTCAAGAACGAAATACTTTACACATGTGCGACGGCGCGAACCGGCGCGACACCGAATCCTGCCCATCTATCCCCATGCGCCGTTTTCCCCGTTAGTACGCGGCATATCGCCCCGATAGACGCTGCCGGGCGTCTGATACCCCAGCGCCTGGTGTAAACGGATTTCGTTGTACCGGTGTATGTACTCGGCGCTGCCGTGCCGTGCCGCTCGCGGCGTTGTGTAGCCCTTCACATACACGTCATCATACGTCAGATTGCGCCAGAACCGCTCGATAATCACGTTGTCCAGCGCGCGGCCCTTCCCGTCCATACTGATCTGCACGCCCGCCGCCGCCAACCGGTCGCGCTCCTGCGGGCTCGTGAACCGGCTGCCCTGATCGCTGTTCCAGATGACCGGCGTGGCCCGTTCTAATGCCTGATCCACCGCCTCCAGCACGAACGGCAGCGCCAGTGTGTCGTCCAGTGCCCAGCTCACGATATACCGGCTGTACCAATCGATCACCGCCACCAGATACAACCAACTCCGCGTCAATCGGATGTACGTGATGTCAATCGCCCAGACGTGATTCGGGTACGCGGGCGTGAGATGCCGCAGCAAATACGGCGCCACGGCGGCTTGGTGCGCGCGGCGGCTCAGGTTCGGGCCGAGATAGATGGCAACAATCCCCATCTCGCGCATATGGCGCTGCACCGCCTTGCGATTGATATGATGTCCCTCGTGCCGCAACTGGGCGGTCATCCGGCGGGAGCCATACGACGGCATCTCCGTGGAGCGTTCGTCGATGCGATGTTTGATCTGCACCTCCTCCAGCGGCGGTGCTTTCGGCTGATAGTACAGACTGCGACGACTGATGCCGAGCAGCTCGGCCTGCACGCTGAGTGGCACATCGGCGCCGTCGCGCTCGATGCAGGCCAGGCGTTCGGCGCGGCTCATATGCCTGACTTTTTTTTCACCCAGGTGAGCTGGGTGGTCAGGCGCCCGATTTCCGCGTACACGTCCTCCAGTTGGCGCTCGTGGTCGGCCTTGAGCGCGGCCACCGAGGTCTGGCGCTCAAAGCGGGTGGGCAACTCGCGCAGCGCGATGGCGTTCCATTCGCGCAGCACCTTGGGATGAATGCCGTGCTCGGACGCGATCTGCGTCAGGGTCTTGTCCTCGCGCAGGATCTCCTGGACGACCTGCGCTTTGAGGGTCGAGCTGTAAACCTTTTTGCTGGTCATGGTAGGTACGAAAACTCCCGGACTCACTGTGCAATTTTCTGGGTCCATTATATTGTGCCGTCTCCTCGCAGTTTTGGCCAGGCCTGGCCAGGCCTGGGATACATTGTCCACGGGCATGCGACGGTTCGTTACCTTGCCGCTGTTCCGTGTCGAGTACTGCTGGTGGAACAGCAGGTCTGGTCGGACGTGTTCCACCGGACAATCGAACACGCGACTTCGTGTCGCACCACTCCCCACGCCCTCAAGTGGTGTGGCTTGCGGTGGGTTCATTCGGTCATAATGGTGCCACACCACGATGTACCAAATTGGCACCTCACTCGCGTCTCCACGTCATCCACGGTACCATATTGGTACCTCATTCGTCACTGACCCGGAGCCACCGTACCAAATTGGTACTATTGGTTCATTCCAGATGCGCCGAACGTACCAAATTGACACCTCACTCGCGTCTCCACGTCATCCACGGTACCATATTGGTACTTCATTCGTCACTGACCCGGAGCCACCGTACCAAAATGGTACCATCAGCTTGACGCATGCACCGGAATGCTGTACCATATTGGCACGGATCGGGATACTACGGGGAATTATATGACAGACGCAGACGGCGAAGCATTCCCGGGGCGACCTATCACCTACCATGATCTCGAATTCGATGGTGATCTGCTCCCCACTGCGATTGTGCAGGGGGACGGCGTGGTGCTGCCGGTACGCCGTCTCTGTGAGCGGCTGGGGCTGGATGCGCGACGAGAGCTTGATCGGTTGCGCGCCCATGATGTGCTGGTTGCCGGATTGCGCGAGTTCCGTATTCCGCTGGAGGGTCGGCTGCGCGTGGTCACGGGAATCCAGCATCGCTACCTGGCATTCTGGCTGGCAACAGTGGAACCGTCCCAGGTCCAGGACGAGGAGATGCGACTGCGCCTTAACCGTTACCAGCGCGAACTGGTTGATATCCTCAACGCGCTCTACGGGCCGGACCTCGGCCAGGATGTCCCGGTGTCGGCAGATCCATCCGTCACGGCATTGCAGACGCGGGTCAACGACCTACTCATGGAGTTGCGGTTGACCCGCGAAGCGCTGCTGGAGATGCAGCGTGACACCGCACCCCACAGTGATCAGATCGCGGAACTCTACGATCTGGTCGACTCCCTCCAACTGCAGGTGCGCGAGTATGTCCCCGTCACACCCGCACAGCGCGAGGCAATCGCACGGGCAATCCGCGGTCTGGCAACTCGATATCAGCGCAAGCATGGTAAAGAACTGTTTGGACAACTCTTCGCTGAGTTCTGCCGGGCCATGGGCACGAAAAAATATGATGAACTGCCGGCACACAAATATGCGGAAGCGATGGCGTGGATCCAGGCACGCGCGCGCCGGCTTTTCCCCGATGACCCGGATGCCGTACCCCCAATCCAGCAGAGCCTGCTATGAACGATCAGGATGTGCGGCTGCGTCACCAGCGTGAGACTGCAATCTATCAGACCGTGGGTGCGTGCGTGCGCGCGGTACGGCTGGCACAGGGTGTGTCACAGGAAGAACTGGCAGCAGCTATCGGCGTCAGCCGGGAAACGCTCTCGCGCTATGAGCACGGCAAACGTACCCTGCCGCTGGCGGCGCTCTTCTTCATCGCGGATCACCTCCAGCGACCCCTGATTGACTTTCTTCCCACTGCCGTTGGGGAACGAACCGCCGCCCCCGCACGGATTACCCTGTTTGGGTCATCTGACCAGAACAGTGTTCGTCCCGAGTTTGCACGGGTGCTGACGCTGCTGGAGCAGCATCCCGATCTGGTGCCGGGAGTCGAGAGCTTCCTGGAGGCGATGACCACCACGGATGATCTGCCGCCGTCCTGAACGTTCAGGAGCCGGACGCATCCGCCTGGTCCTGCTGCTCATCCAGCAGCATGCCAACCTGCCGGAGCAGTTCGTTCAACCGGAGGGTGAGGGGGCCGAGTACCTCCAGGTCATCCGGATTGAGCCGGGTGGGGTTCGCCAGGATACGTTCGATTTTCGCGGCAACGCTGTTGAGCGCCGACCGTTCGCGTGCGGTCAGACGGGTGGCATCCGCAGCAGCAGATGCCGGGGCCGACGACCGTACTGGAGATTCCGACACGGGGGGAGGGGTGGCATCCCCGGCACGCCCCGGATCAGCGGTGAGCACCCCACCGTCCCCCGCTTCCCCCGCTTTCCCATAAAGATCATCTTCACGGGTGTATGTCTGGACATACGGTGCGTCCTCTACCGCCGCCGTCGCCGGATGTGCCGCACCCGGTGCATCGTGCTGACGCGCTGGTTCATCAACAGGGAGCGGTGACGGCGGCCGGTCGAGCAATGCCTGCACCCGGGCGCGTGTTGCCGCCCGGGAGAGGGAATCATCACGCACGGCTGCAATCAGTGCTGCCCGCTCCGTGGCATCCGTCACCCGGGTTAATTCATAGACATGCCCCAGCGTATCGGGGCGATCGGCGACCAGTTGCCGCAAATCGGCATCAAGCTGCAGCAGCCGCATCCGGTTCTGGACATAGCCCTTGCTCTTCCCCAGCCGCTCCGCGATCTGTGCATAGCTATATCCCAGCGTCGTATGCATCTGCCCGAAGCCGGCCGCCTCGTCCAGCGGGTGCAGATCCTCACGCTGGAGATTCTCGGTAATCGCCAGTTCCAACATCGCCCGATCATCGGTGCCCTCCCCCAACACCCGTGCGGGAATAGTGGGCCGGCCCGCCAGCATACTGGCCCGCCAGCGGCGCTCACCGGCGATCAGTTCATACCGACACCCTGCGCCGGCATACTCCGTCAGAGGAATTGGGCGTACCAGAACCGGCTCCAGTACCCCATGCTGCCGGATCGAGTCGGCCAGCTCGTTCAAGCTCTCCGCACTCGGCCGGGTGCGCGGCTGGAACCGATTCGGCATAATCTCGCGCAGCAACAGATCCAGAATCTCCTGCCGTCCCCGCTCTGCGCCCAGCAGCGCGGTATCGGTGGACCGGGGCGTACCCGTTGCGGCCAGCGGACGATCCGCCAGCGATGCCCGTCGTTTAGACACCGAACACCTCCTGCGTCACGGCACGATAGGCCAGTGCCCCGGGGTGCTGCGGATCATACTCCAGGATCGACTGACCGGCGACGGCCGTCTCCGCAAAGCGGATCGAGCGGCGGATGGGCGGGAAGACCTTGTTTGGAAAGAAGGCCTGCAGTTCATTGAAGACCTCGGTCTCATGCACCGTGCGTGGGTCGAACATGGTGGGGATAACCCCCAGGATGGTCAGGCGGGGATTGGTGCGACGCTGGACCTTCTCAATCGACTGGACCAGTTGCGTCAATCCGCGCAACGCCAGATAGTGACACTCTACCGGAATAAGCACCGCATCCGCAGCCGTGAGGGCATTGACCGTCAACAGCCCTAGCGAAGGCGGGCAGTCGATAAGCAGTTCATCATAGGTCGCGGCAACCGGAGCCAGCGCATCAGCCAGCAGGTGCTCACGGCCCACCTCGTTGATCAACTGCATCTCTGCGGCGGCCAGGTCAATGGTCGCCGGCGCAACGGTCAGCATACCCACCGCATGCAGAATGTCCGTGATCGGCACCTGGCCGGTCAGCACATCATAAATAGACCGGGGCAGGGCACTGGCGTCAATCCCGACCGCATCAGTGAGCGAGGCCTGGGGATCGATATCGACCAGCAAGACCCGCCGACCGGCCGCCGCCAGCGCGGCTCCGATATTAATGGCGCTGGTGGTTTTCCCAACGCCACCTTTCTGATTTGCAAGCGCAATGATCCGTCCCATGCGCAGTTCTATCCTTTCCCTGATGTCCTCGTGGTGTGGGGAGAGCAGCAACCCGTGCAGCATCAGTATACCGAATCTGCCGGTGTGTGGTCCACTGGCATCATCCGTCGGCGCGGCATGCGCGCAAACGGATGATGCCATGCCGGCTTGATAATTGCAACGATTTCCGGTATACTTTCAAAACCGTTGCAATTATATCCCCGGAAGGTGCGCATGGAACCGCCTACCCCACCGCGACTCGACCCGCGCCTGGCGCGGCGGCTGGCTGAGAAGAAAGCCCGGCTGGACCAGTACCGGCCCCTGCCGGCGGCAACGGTGCGCCGGTTGCATGCCGATCTGCGCGTTCTGCTGACCTATCATTCCAATGCGATCGAGGGCAATACCCTGAGTCTGCGCGAGACCCAGATGGTGATTGAGCATGGGCTGACAGTTGGCGGACATAGCCTGCGTGACTATCTGGAAGCCACCAATCATGCCGAGGCGTTTGGGCTGCTGATGGACTGCGTGGACCAGCAGACGCCCATCACCCTGGAGACGATTCGGGAGTTGCACCGGCTGACAATGGAGCGGCTCAGCGCTGAGGCCGGGCAGTGGCGCACAAGCCCGGTTGCGATTCGCGGCGCACAGATGACCCCACCCCCGCCGGGACAGGTACCCGCGCTGATGGCCGAGTGGGTCAGTTGGGTAGACGGACCCGGGCAGGCATATGACCCGATTCTACGGGCGGCTATCGCACACCATGGCTTTGAGGCCGTGCATCCGTTTCTTGACGGCAATGGACGCACCGGACGACTGCTGCTCAATCTGATGCTTATGCGTGCAGACTATCCACCGGCAGTGTTGCTACGGGACTGGCGTGTGGGCTACATCCAGGCATTGAGTCGGGCCGACACCGGAAGCTACAACCCACTGGCAAACCTGATCGGGCGCGCCGTTGAGCGCGGGCTGGATCTCTACCTGGAGGCCTGTGCCGCCGTGCCGGAAGCAGCCTACCAACGCCTGGCAGATCTGGCGCAAACAACCGGCTACTCGGCGGAACATCTGGGCTGGCTAATCCGCAAAGGACGGCTGCCCGGCATCAAACGCGGCGGTCGCTGGTACAGCACCCCGGCAGCAGTGGCGGCGTATCGCGCCGAAGTTGAGCGCGGCGCAGTGCCCCGAGGTCGGCCCCGGCAAAAAGAATAAGGAACAGCTTCGTAACCGGAATAAAACTATGCACCTCGCACCATTGAAGAATCGGCGGGTCAGGTGTGCCCAATAGCGGTGCGCCAGGATCACCAATTGCCCAGACAGTCAGGTCTGGTTCCATCCGCAGGAGTTGCACGCGATAGCCTGGGGGAATATTCCAGCAGATAACGCATCGCGGTCAGGTATCCGTTGAAGTGGTCCGTTGTACTGCCTTGCGCTGACGCAGTTGTTGCACGACCGAGGGAGGGTTACGCTCCTGCTCATCACGCACGCGCCGGGTAAACTCCAGCCAGTCAGCCAGATAGGTATCTACCTGATCACGCTTGTGCAGGTAGTAGAGGATGAGCGAATTCGGCTTCTATCTAGTCAACCGTCCGGTTGCCATAGCAACCGCGTAAGACCTGCACATGCACGGCACCCCCCACAGCGCGATCACCGCTGTGGGCGTTGCGACCGTACTAACTCCTTGATCTGCTCCGGATCAAGCCCGGCTTCCCGGAGCTGCAGGACCGCGTCGATCAGGCGTTCCTCGGACGAGCCGGCGTGCTGCCCCACATAATCCACCGCATTCTGCTCCAGGGTGTTGGTCTCATGCAAATATCCCTGGGTCGTGCGAATATCCCGGTGCCCAAGCTGCTCCTGGATCTGGTCCGTCGCCGCGCCCCCCTTCCAGGCCAGCACAGCAAAGGTATGCCGCGTTGCGTGTGGACGGAACGCCTGGGAAAGCCCGGCGGCGCGGACGCGTTCCTGCAAGATTTTGTAGAGCCCGGCATAGTGCAGGTGCTCATAGACGCGGTATCCCTGCACCCCGCTTGCCCCCCCGCCCTTCGGTCCCACCGGACGCACGCGCCGCCAGATAGGACCAGTGCTGATCCCGGCAGCCTCCAGATAGTGATCAATGCACTGTTTTACATCAGTGGGCAGCTTGATTCGCCGGTGCCGGCCACCCTTCACCTGCACTGTTACCGTCCAGGCCGCGTCAACCTGCGTCAGAGCCTCAACCGTCATGCCCAGCACCTCGCGGGCGCGCAGGCCTGTGCGCACCATGCAGGTGAGCAGCGCGCGATCCCGCATGTCGCGCAGGGTGGGTCCGTGCAGGGACTGATCCAGGTGCTGCCACTCGGCATATGACAGGTAGATCGGGTGGGTATCTTCATCGGCCTGGGGTGCGCGCAAATCATCAAGCGGATTGTAGCGGAGCAATCCGTGGCGCTGGAGCCGGCGAAACAACAGGCGAATCGGGGTGAGCCGGCGGGTAATGGTGCCGGCGGCCAGGCCCCCATCCTCCCGGCGCGGCTTACGCCGACTACGGTCACTCCGACCATCCGGACGCTCCAGCAAGTCCAGATACAACCGCACCACCGCTGCGGTAACGCGACATAATGTTGGAAGGGTCGCATTGACCCGGGCACGCAGGTCGGTATCCTGCTGCAGCAGCGACAGCATCGTCGGCAGATCGGTTAGTGGCAGCGACACTCCGGCACCGATACACGTCAGAAAGTGATCAATATCGCGCCGATACTCCGTGTATGTCTGCGGCGCATGGCCGCGTGCCAGCACCGCCGCCAGCGCATCGGCCACCGTGGCGGAGGGGGCTATGCGTGTCGGGTCCAATGTATCGGGATCCGTCAGAACAATCGCTGTGTCCATGCCACACCACCTTTAAGTTGACATAATATTACAATCAGCACCCATGTATCCATACGCACCTACGGCAAGACGCACCGCCCAACCAGAAGCAAATCACGGAGCAGGCGGTTCAAACACTATACGCTTTATTGACATAATGTAGCCATGGCATATCTGTATTTCCAGAAATACGCTCCTGCGGCACCGTCTGGCCTGCTCCTGGTCGTGGTCGTGTACCGGGTTGCCTGAGCTGGTGCAGCCCGCTGAGGATTGTGCGGATGGGCTGAGTATAGCCGAAAACCGGCTACAAGTCAAACTAAGAGGCATTAGTTTGACTTAAACAACCGGGGCACCGCGCCCCATCCACCGGCACCATCCGCCCAACGCGCCCCCGTCCATGCGTCCGCCCTCCCCACACGCATGCACACAGGGATGAGGAACGGAGCGCACGGAGGAACCCATGGGGATATTATGTAAAGCAGGATCGTATTTCCAGAAATACGCTCCGACTGGCTGCACACTACGCTCATTGCGTGCCACCAGCGATTGATCGCATGAATAGTATGTCACATACCGTATTTCCAGAAATACACAACCATATGCACCCATGCGCAATGTCGGCGTGAATGAGCTATGTGCCCATCGTGGCGAGTATGCCGTATTTCCAGAAATACAAACCTATCAGCAATCCACTACCCGCAGGAGATTCAGACCAATTTGCCGTCAAACGTGCAAGAACTTGACGAAGCGTGTGCCGCAGTGAACCGAACGTATCCACGCGATCACACGCTATATGCCGCCGTTCGTGTTCCTTCGTGGTCTTCGTGGTCTTCGTGGTCTTCGTGGTTGGTCTGATGTTTGCCGTTTGGAAGTCAGATTGGTATCAGACCAATGTTTTCACCCAGGTACCCCCTAACCGCAATAGACGTTATGTAAACTCCGCTCTTCACTCCCACCCGGAGTAGACGACTTCTCCAGAATATGCGACAATAGAACCACACTGTCGTTCCACTCATCAGACTACCACGACGGAGAAAGTAGTAGACATCTATACGCATTATGACCAACTGGATTGAGGTTGAACATATTGATGCGCTCCCGGTGCGCGGCCCGACTCTGGCCGATCTCGACATGGAACGGGTAGCCCGCCATCTACAGGTCGCACGGGGCGTGCAAAACCAGGATCCCCTGAGCTATCTCCGGGAGAAGCAGGGCGTGACGACCGTCGCGGAGCAGGTTATTCCGACGCTCGGCGGGTTGCTCTGTTTCGGGCGTGAGCCGCAACGCTGGTTGCCGTACACTGGCCTGGCCCTGACCCGCTATGCCGGGACCGAGGCCAACAGTCAGCAGGTCGCCGATATCCGCGATCTGCGGGGAACCCTGTTTGATCTGATTGACCAGGCCGAAGCCTACCTCTGGACCCAGAGTAATCATGGCTTTCGCCTGGAATCCGGCCCCCGGCGTATTCCGCTGGACCAGTACCCCCGCATTGCTCTCCGCGAACTCACGGTGAATGCCGTAGCGCACCGCGACTACCGAGTAACCGGGAGCCGGGTCAAAATTGAACTCTTTCGGAATGAGGTTGAGTGGAGCAGTCCCGGCGGATTGCCCCCGCATGTGACGGTGGAGAATATTCTCAAGGCCCAGTACACACGCAATCCGGTCATTGTCGCCTTCCTGTTTGATGCCGGGTATATTGAGCAGCGGGGCATGGGCCTTGACACCGTCGTGCAACTGCTCCAGTCAGAACACCTGCCACTTCCATACATGGAGGATACGCGGGCCAACTTTCTCATCCGGATTGAGGGGCATAGTGTCCTGGATAAGTATGCCCAGCTTGGGCTTACCCCGGCCCTGGCGCAAATCTACACCCTGGTAGAACGTGCGGGCGGCTCCGGGTTAAGCGCTCGGGAACTGGCCGCCCGGCTCGACACCCCTGTCCGCACCGTGAATAACCGCTTACGCGAACTGATCGACCGCCAGCTTATTGTCCGGACTGGTGCTACCACCACGACCCGCTACTATGTCCTGGACACCACCCCACCCGCTCAGGACGCCTGATCCATGCCGGGAACGTGCGCGACAGACTTGCGCAACAAGTGGCGTAAG
This sequence comes from Chloroflexaceae bacterium, assembly GCA_034437035.1. GTDB lineage: Bacteria > Chloroflexota > Chloroflexia > Chloroflexales > Chloroflexaceae > CAKZQX01. Next base: position 2,882 of record DAOTUI010000029.1, on the reverse strand, counting down.
TGTGCGTAAGATCTGCGTAAGCTGATATCAAGATCTGCGCAAGCCCATATTGACTCTGGCGTAAGCGATCGGTATGATCGAGACAAACAGAAAAGATTCAGGCAGCCTGATGCGGAACCATAGGGGCACTGCGGGTGATCGCATGCAGCGCAGCGTGGTGATCGCCGACGACCGCGCGCACGACATACGGAGTATCAGGGTGTCGGGAGATGCAGATCGCGACCATCGGCAAAACGATCGCGCACCGGCACATCAAATGCCCGCGCGATCTTCATAAGCGTCGCGACGATCGGGTTTTTACGGCCATCGACCAACTGATAGAGATAGGCAGTTGCGACGTCCACCTGCCGGGATAGCTTGCTCAGACTGACATTCCGCGACCATAGGCATAACGACCGAGAGGAAATACGATGCACACCGGGGAATATACAGCATGACGTAACAACAATGATTGGGACCGACCGTTCTGGTTTGCTGGAGCAGCGGCCGGAAAAATAGCACGACCTCCGACGTTATTTGCTTGGCGGCACACGTCGAAGGTCTTACCCGTACTGTCCAGGTTAGCCGGGACAGTCTGCTATTTTTCTTTGCTGTATGCTCCATAGTAGCATGATGTGCTCCGTCTGTCAACCACACACGGAGCACGTACAGGATCGATGTGCCGACAACCGGCACCCATCCGGGAATGGAGCAACAAAATGACCCATGAACACCATGATCGGGGAGCGAACCACGCAACCCGACCGGCATATCCACACCGTCCGACCCGGCATCGCCGCACCCACCGCACACCTGCGGGTGTGGGTGAACCGACAACCCGGGATATCCCCCGGAACCCGACCGATCCGGCGACTGGTCGCCAGCCGATCACACGCCGCGATGTATGGCCGATCCGCGTCTCCCCCGATCCGGTGACCAGCATGACCCGCCACCCCAGCACGGCAACACACGGGGCTGAGTCACTACGTTCGACCGGGCATGTATCGGATAGCGGATATACCCACCACGGGAGGATACCCGCATGACCGACACACCGAACCAGCATACGGGGCGGTCATGCGCCCCCAGCTATGACTACCGGGGTGTCAACCACGCCCGGATGACCAAGGCGATGGAAACGTGCCTGCGCGATATGCCGGTTGCCTTCCTCGTCCTCTCCCGGCTGCGGCGGCTCGTCGGTGACGGCAACACCATCACCCTGTACGGGGGCGTGCGCGGCTGGGCCACCTGGATGGACTGCTCCCCCGGCTACCCCAAGCAGATCCTCAACCGGCTGGCCCATGAGGGATTCATTACCGTGGTCTATCTGGATGATGGATTTGCCGAAGTGACGGTCCTGCCCCCGGCAGAACTGGGTGACCGGCAACCGCCAACCGATCACCCAGTGATCGGTTCCGCCGTTCCGCCGACCCGCGCACGGGGGCGCGCGGTGCCGCCCCAATCACGCATCCGGACGCGATCAATCAGTGATCGCATGAGTCATGATCATGAGTCAACAGAGCTAGCTAGCGAGCTGCTGTCGCATGGGGAAGAACACATGCAAAAAGGCATGCATAGCGCTGATCAAAAGGATCTTCAGACACCAGTATTTTCCGGGGATCAGTCTGCTCCTGCCACATCCACGCCGTCTGCACCCCTCACCCCATCGCCGACAGCAGACCTACCGCCGAGCGAGCTGTCCCCGGCACAACAGGCCGTACTCGACGGGTTGCTGGCGCAGCAGATCTACCCGGCCCTGGCCCGCCGGATCCTGGCCCGCCATCCCGATCTGACCCTGGCGGACTTTGAGCGGCAGGTGGCCCGGCTCACCGCCCGGGGGCAGTATGCCGCCCCCGTGTTTGTGGTGGCCAAGATCCTGGCCCGGGGTGAAACGGTCGCGGCCCCGGAACCGGTACGGCCGGCAGGTCCGCCCCGGACCCGGCAGCCCTCGGATACGATCCGGTTTGCCGTGCATATCACCGAGGAGGTGCGGGCAAAGTGGCTGGATCTCTGTGCGCAGCATCCCGCACACACGGCGCAGATTGCCGCGGAGTTCCTCCAGCGCTATCCGGTGCCGACAGCCGTGGAGGCCGCATAATGGAGAAGCCCATTCCGTTTGATATCACGGCAGAGCGCGCGGTGCTGGGGTCCATCCTGCTGGAGCGCGAGGCGATTGTGGCGATTGCCGATGGCTTGCACCCGGACGCATTCTACCTGGAAAAACATGCCTGGATCTACCAGGCCATGCTGAACTGCTATGCCCGGCGCGTCCCGCCCGATCTGGCAACGGTGGCCGACGACCTGCGCCGCCATGACCGCCTGGAGCCCATCGGGGGCATTGCGCTGCTGGGCGAACTGGCGGCGGAAGTCCCCACCGCCGTGCATGTCGAATATTACGCCCAGCTTGTCGCCCGCACGGCCACCCTGCGCCGCCTGATTGCCGCCAGCGGCGCGATAGCCGCCCTGGGCTACCGCGAGGAGCAGGATCTGGCGGCCACCATCCAGCAGGCGGAAGCCACCCTGCTGGCGGCGCTCACCGACCGGCAGGCCACGGATTTTCATGACCTGTCCGCTGTCTGTCAGGAGTATTTCGCCTGGCTGGAGGCGCTGGATGCCGAGGGCGACCGGGGGTTGCTGACCGGCTTTCTGGATCTGGACGAGCTGCTGCGGGGGTTGCAGCCGGGCAACCTGGTGGTGCTGGGGGGCCGTCCGGGCAACGGGAAAACGTCCTTTGCGCTCTCGCTGGCCTACACGCTGGGGGTGCAGCGCGGGCACCCCATACGCATTAAGCTAAGCCTGCCCGTCCGGCATCCCAATGCCCAATAGGCTCGCATCCAACAGCAGTTGATAGGTGTTGGGATACTGTTTCCGCCGATTGATGCGGCAGCCGGTGATGCACTGCC
>DAOTUI010000028.1:0-24023 GCA_034437035.1 Chloroflexaceae bacterium | reverse complement strand
GTGCCGCTGCTGTTGGCCCATATGGAGCGCCTGGCGCTGCCACAGATCCTGGATCAGCACTTCCCGGCCCATGGGAATCACCAGGGGTTGAGCCTGGGTTGGCTCAGCACGGTCTGGCTGGCACATATCCTCTCGCAGGCGGATCATCGGCTGAACCGGGTTCGGCCCTGGGCCGATCAGCGTCAGAGGACGCTCAATGCCGTACTGCCCAGTTCGCTGCGCCCGACTGACCTGACCGACGATCGCCTGGCGGATGTGCTGGCCGCCCTCAGCGACGATACCGCCTGGGCCGCCTGTGAAGGGGCACTCAATCAGCACACGCTGCGGGTCTACGACCTGACGCCGACCGAGGTGCGGGTGGATGGCTCCACCGCCAGTGGCTACTGGTCGGTCACCGATGACGGCCTGTTCCAATTCGGCCATAGCAAAGACCATCGCCCCGACCTGCCCCAGATCAAGGTGATGCTGGCGACGCTTGACCCGCTGGGCCTGCCGGTGGCCGTGGATGTGGTGCCCGGGCAGCGCAGTGATGACCCGCTGTACCTGCCGATCATTGCCCGCGTGCGTGCCAGTCTGGGCCGCACCGGCTTGCTCTATGTCGGCGATAGCAAGCTGGGGGCACGCGCGACCCGCGCCGCCATCCAGCACGCAGGCGACGCCTATCTCTGCCCGCTGGGCCTGGTGCAGCTTCCGGCAGGGGACGTGGCGGTGCTGGTGGAGCAGGCCCTGGCCGCATCGCTGACCGCCATCAGCCGCCCCGCTGCCGATGGTCAGCCCGTGCTGGACGCCCACGGGCAGCCAGTCATCCATGCGGAAGCCTGGGAAACGACGGTCGACCTGACGGCCACGGTGGACGATCAGTTGGTGTCGTGGACGGAGCGCCGCATCGTGGTGCGCTCGCCCGCGATGCAGGCCACCCAGCGACAGGCGCTGGAACGTCGGGTGGCCGCCGCCGAAGCCGACCTGGCCGATCTGCTGGTGCCCCGCCGCGGCAAGGCGCGTCCGACCACCCCGACCGAGGCAGACGCGGCGGTGGCCGCCATCCTCGAACGCCACGGTGTGCAAGGATTGCTGGCCGTGACGGTGCAGGCGACCGCGCAGACCCGAACCATCCGGGCGTATCGCGGGCAGCCCGCCCGCGAGAAGACGACCTATGATCTGAGTCTGACCACGACCCGCGTCACGGACGCGATCACCGCCGCCGGGGAGCGGTTGGGCTGGCGGGTCTATGCGACCAACCGCTCGGCCGCACAGTGCAGTCTGACGCAGGTGGTGCTGGCCTACCGTGACCAGTATCGGGTCGAACAGCCCATCGGTCGGCTCAAAGGCCAGCCGCTGTCGCTTCGCCCGGTCTATCTGAGCCGCGACGACCATGTGACGGGCCTGGTGCGGCTGTTGACCATTGCCCTCCGCGTGCTGAGTCTGCTGGAGTACGGCATCCGGCAGCAGCTGGCGCAGGAACCATCCGGCGAGCCCCTGACCGGGCTCTATGCCGGCCAGCCAGGCCGCGGCACCCGCCGCCCGACCGCCGAACGCGTGCTGGAGGCGTTTCGCAACTTGACCTTGACCGTGGTCGAAGTGCCGACCCAGGTCATCCGCCATCTGACCCCGCTGACGAGCCTGCAGCAACGTCTGCTGACGCTGGCAGGCCTGGAGGATACGTGCTATCTGCGGCTGGTTGAGCATTCGTCTGAACCACCTGGATAAATAAGCGAACGATAAGGTATATGTGCTGACTTCGCCGTTTGGACGCAAGTAATCCTGGGAGCGATATTTAGATGATAACGGCAGGTGCGTGACTGGAATCGGCAGTTAGTGTCCGTTGTTCGGTACGCGTCTGCCATTATGGTATGGCATAAGGTACCCGTTATGAGTGTTGTCTCACTTGATACACTGCAAACGTTGCGCGCTACCTGGCGGTGCGACGGATTGCGGCTCGTGTTGACGAATGGTGTATTTGATCTGCTGCACAGCGGTCATGTGCGCTATCTGGAGCAGGCGCGGGCGCTGGGTGATCTGCTGGTCATCGGCATCAACAGCGATGCATCGGCCCGCGCGGTGAAGGGTTCGTTGCGCCCGCTGGTTTCTGAGGAGAATCGTGCCTATCTCCTGGCGGCACTGCGCTGGGTTGATTATGTCACCATTTTCCCGGAGTTTACCGCCGAGGTACTGGTCGAAACCCTGCAGCCGGAGGTGTATGTGAAGGGTGGTGACTATGGGCGCACTGAGCAGAATGCCCAGGTCATTGATACTATGCGCCTGCCGGAAGCCCGAGTGGTGCAGGCGTATGGCGGGCAGGTTGTGCTGCTACCATACCTCTCCGGCCATTCCACAACGGCGTTGATCGGGCGGATTGTTGCGCGGTTTGGGCATATGGATGAACATGAGTAGCGCTCTACCCAACCGGATGTATATCCCTGTCCCGCATCATCCACCCCTACTCACTGGCCTGCGCCAGCGCACGCAGCAGGCTTCCCTGCGACAGTTTCCCCTGTAATTTCCCATCTTCATCCACAACCGGTACACTCTCCACCCGCTGTGCCAGCAGCAACCGGGTAGCATTCAGCATAGTCTCGGTGGGCGCGATGGTTGGGAAGTCCCGCTCAAGCAGTGGGTAGAAGTCGCGGTCTGTCCCCGGCAGGGTCTGCACATCAGCCGTACCACGCTGGAGGGCCGCCAGCAGTGTGGTGCGCTCTTCCCCCTGCAGCCGACTCAACGCTGTGGCAATACTCAGGCGACCCTGCAGGCGGCCGGCGGCATCCACCACCATCAGGGTATGATCACTCGAGGTGAGCAGTTGCTGCAGGGCAACGGCCATCGGTTCGGAGACGACTACCTGCGGAACGGCTTTCTGCATAACCAGGCTGACCGGCGTGGGCGGGTCGGCGTCCCGGATCTCGTCACTGCCGGCCTGCTCGTGGGCAATGGCGGCACGAAGCACCTCCTCCTGACCGAGCAACCCGACCAGCATGCCCCGCTCATCCAGTACCGGGATCTGGGCATAGTTCCACTCGATCAACGGAACCATTGCCTGCGGGATCGGCGCACCGGCATAAATACTGCGAGGATCGTGGCTCATAATCTCGGTGATTGGCCGGTCGGCAAGCGGTGCCGGCAGGGCCGCATACTCGTCTTCATTCAACAGGCGCAGCAGTTGGGGGGGCAGGCGCAGACTGGTGCGGCGCACGATATCTTGCCCGGTGAGGGTACCCACAACCCGCCGCTGATCATTAATGATGGGAATTGTGCTCTGATCCTCGTTCATCAAAATGACAAGTGCCTGGCTGAGCGTGGCGGTAGCAGTCAGGGTGCGGAGCGTCGGCCGCATGTAATCGCGGACGCGATCCTCACCGGCAAAGGGACCGCGCCCCCGCAGAACGGCCCGGTACAGTTGCACATCTTCGATGGTGGTCAGGGCGCTGGGCAAGAGTTCATCCAGTTGGGGCAGGATGGAAGCAACCCGCTCAACCCGGTCGATCCACTCGATCACAACCGGGGGATGCGCATGCACATCGATCACGCCGGTGGCGCGAGTAAGATGGCTGGGGCCAAACCCGGCCAGGCCACGCACAGCCGTTGCGCCGGTGGCTCCGGTATGGCGTAAGCGATCGAGAATAACCTGGTAGAGGGGCAGTCCGCCCCACTCATCATGTTCGCTTAGATAGATGCGGACGCGTTGAACGCTTGCAGTTGTTGACATAAAATACTCGCTACTGTGTGGATCGGCAGGATTGCCGGCAATCGACAAATGACGCGATCGTCATCTATGCCGGGCCAGGATAATGACGATTTCCTTATCTCTGAAAATTATAGCATTCTGGTATCGTTGCCGCAAAGCATAGTGAAAGGATTGTGGTCGAACCGAGTAGGAGTAAGCTAACAGAACTCTTATAAAATTGTCATAATGAAATATTGACAAGTGCGCGTGCGGATGTTACAACAGAAGTTACCCCCGCGGGTGTCCCCGCACCATGCGTTATCTGGCATACCTGTAGCTTGTACCGGCTGCATGCTCTGCAGGTTTTTTGACGTTCGGAGTAGCGAAAATCATGACGAAAGCATTGACCTTAAAAGGTATCAGCGGATCACGCGTGGGTATGCGCGATCTCCTCACCGGCCGCACAAACATTGTTGGGAGTAGTTCTGCGTGTGACCTGGTATTGAAAGATCGGCTTATCTGTCCGCGCCATGCCGAGATCCGACAGGCGCTGGATCGCTGGTTTGTCAAACCGCTCGATCCGAATGCGGCTGTGTTTGTCAACAGTAAACCCGTTACGGGTCAGGGGCGCATTCAGGAAGGGGATATGGTGACATTCGGCGGCGCTTCATTCCAGGTCGGGTTTACCCAGGTAGTTGAGCAGGCAGTCGGGGCGAATCAGTCGCCGAGTAGAAGCGGTGTGCCTCAACTGGGAGAGTATCTGCTGCGGCGCGGGATTGTGAGCCGTAGCCAGTTGGCGCACGCGGCGGAACAGCAGGAGATATTGCGGCGACAGGGGCGCAAGGCAAATATTGGCGAGGTGCTGCATGAGTTAGGCTATGTCACCTCGCTGGAGATTGAACAGGCCGTGCAAGAGCAGCAGCGTGACTTTTTTGAGCGGTTCCGCGATTAAGCGGGTACATTCAGTGTTTGGCGAAGCAACCAGCAGAAGAAGCCAATGCAATCGGGCTCTTCTGCTGGTTGCTTTTTTACAGGGTTACGCGGTAAGTGTCCAAACGGGACATTTCACCCGATAGAAGCCTGATGCGCCTGCGGCAGCATGAGCATGGTACTCTTTTTTCTTTTTCACAAAAAATTCACGTTGTGAATTTTTTTGTGAAAAAGAATGAGTCTTCCGCCCTGCCCGAGGCACTATTCCACGGTCAAACACAGGATCGCGTAACGCAGCAAGGAGATGCGAACATTGGCTCTGTCTGCCCCTAAAGGTGATAATATCCGGGTTCCATGGTTGAAAGCGTAACCTACACGCCAATCGCCAATCGCCAATCGCTAATCCCCAAATCCCCCAGCATCAAACCAGAAACCGGGCCGCTAACAGCGGCAGTTGCTTGAGCGGACCCTGGCGCACGCGCGTGGTGGGCAGCGAGTGCAGGAAGATCTGTCCATACTTCTTAGTCAGCAGGCGCTTGTCGAGCACGACCACAATGCCGCGATCCTCCTTGCTGCGGATCAGCCGGCCAAAGCCTTGCTTGAAGCGCAGAATGCTCTGGGGCACGGCATATTCGTTGAACGGCTCTTTGAACTGCTCGCTGCGGGCCGCAAAAATCGGATCGTTGGGCACACTGAAGGGCAGTTTGGTAATAACCAGCACCGATAGCGCATCGCCGACCACATCTACACCCTCCCAGAAGCTACTGGTCCCCAGCAGTACCGTACGCGGCGACTCCTTAAAGCGCTCCAGCAGCGTGCGCCGCGAGCCGTCAACACCCTGGCCCAGCACCGCTATTTCTTGCTCCTCCAGCGCATCCTGGATGCCGATGTAGGTCTGTTTGAGGACGCTGTTTGCGGTAAAGAGCGTCAGCGTCCGCCCGCCGGTTGCGGTGCAGAGGGAAATCAGTGCATCCTCGACCATCTGCTGGTAGCCGCGCTGGTTGGGTTCGGGGATGTCGCTGGGAATGTAGACCAGCGCCTGCTGCTCGTAGTCGAACGGCGAGTCGAGTTGCAGTTCTTCAACTTCCGTCAGTCCCAGGCGCTCCTGGATAAACTCGAAGGAGTTGTTCACTGTCATGGTGGCCGATGCCAGAATATTGGTCTGTTTTTGCCCAAACAGTTGGGTCTGCAAGATCTCGGCCACGCTCAGCGGCGCGGCATTCAGGGTCAGCGTATCGTAGACGCGGTCGAGGTTCAGCCAGGTGACATACTTATCGGCCTCGGTGCCAAAGACGATATGCCCGGTCTGCACGCGCACATCGGTGGCAAACCGGTGCAGCGACTCGACCCGTAGCAGAAGTTCGTCATACTCGATCAGGTCCGCCTCTTTCAGCTCGAGGAGCAGAGTATGCAATTTGCCCAACCCGCTGCTGATCCGAGTCAGTAGCAGGGTGAGGTTCTGCCAGACCTGCTCAACCTCGGCCCACGCCGGTTTTTGCCGCACCCCCGGCGTCAGGCGCAGGCGCGAGTCGTAGTTGTTCGGCTCAACCTGCTGGGTGACGAAGCCGGTCAGATGGTTAAAGCAGTCATAGACCACCTGGCGCGTGCGGGTAACATCCGGCTGCAGCGTATCGGCAATCGTCTGGGCCTGCTCCCGCGCGCTCTCGGTCGCGGCGCTGTTGCCGAAATGCACCGGCAACTCCGAGAGTAGTCCGCTGACCGTCTGTACGCCGCCGCTCTGGTAGAGATTATCGAGAAACTGCAGGAGGGCCGCCTGGTCAACGCGAAAACTGAGCTGATCGGTAGCAACTTCCTCCAGGTTGTGCGCCTCGTCAATAATCAGGTGGTCGTAAGGCGGCAAGACGTTAGACTGGGCGGCCAGATCCGACAGCAGCAGGGCATGGTTGACCACCACCATATGCGCGGCCTCGGCCTGACGCCGCGCCTTGAAGAAGAAGCAGTCGTGAAAATCGGGGCAGCGATGGCCGGTACAGGTCTCGGCAGTGACATTCATGCGGCCCCAGGCGGCCGGCTCGCGGTCCACCAGCAGCAGTTCGGCGCGGTCACCGCTGCTGGTGGTCGGCAGCCAGAGTTGCACTTTGAGCAGGGCGCGGATCTCGTCCAGTTGCAGGTTTTCTTCCTGGCGCAGGCGCTTGTAGCGGCGCAGGCAGAGATAGTTGCCCCGCCCTTTGAGCAGTGCCGCTGTGAATGGGGGTTCACTGTCGGGCGAATGGTTTGCCGCACTCCCACTCCCATTGCCATTGCTTCCGGCATCCGGTCCTTTGTCGTCCATCCGGGCCGGCATGCGTTGCAGATCGGGAATATCTTTGTAGAAGAGCTGGTCCTGCAGGTTAATCGTGTTGGTCGAGATAACCACCCGCTCGCCGCGCCGGGCCGCAAAGAGCGCCGCCGGGACGAGGTAGGCCATACTCTTGCCGGTCCCGGTCCCGGCTTCAACCAGCAGCGTCTCGTTGGTGTTAAAGGTTCGGGCGACGGCCTGCGCCATGTCTACCTGCTGCGGGCGCTGTTCATAGCCGGGGAAGGCGTGTCCCAGGACACCATCGGCAGCAAAGAAGGCCGTGATGGTATCCAGCTCTAGCAGCGTGGTATCGCCGGTGGGCTTGAGCGGTGCCGGTTTCGCCGACGGCACCCGCGTGGCTGCCGGTTGAACCGGGAGATCGAAGGCATCCGGACCGGCCGCCGCTTCAGGGCGCTGCGTTTGTTGCGCGCTATCCCAGACCGTCTGCATCCGGGCGCGCTGAACCTCGTTAAAGAGATCGCGCAGCGCCCAGTCCGTCCGGGCCATCAGGCGGGTAATCTCCCCCAGTTCGTCTATGTTCAGCGTTTCGATCCGCTGAAGCAGGTGCAGAAAAACCTGACGGCAGACATCGGCATCATTCAGGGCGCGGTGATCGTCGGGATGCGCAACGCCGAGACGATCGGCCAGCGCACTCAACTTATAGATCGGTGCCTGGGGCAGCAGCAGCGTCGCCATATCAAACGTATCGTAGACCGGCTGGGCAAAGTGCATCCCCTGCGCGCGCAACATGGTGACATCGAAGCCAATCGAGTGACCGACCAGTGGATAATTCTTGACAAAGCGCACGAAGTCGGGCGCAATGGCGTTAAAGCGCGGGGCGGCGGTCAGATCATCGGCGGTAATGCCGGTCAGCCGGGTAATCTTGAGGGGCAGCGCCTGGCGCGGTTTGACAAGCTGTGCAAACGTTTCCAGCACCTCGTGCCCGCGAAATTTCACAGCGCCAATCTCTATAATCTCATCCATGCCCGCTTCCAGGCCAGTCGTTTCAACGTCCAGGGCAACATAGATGCGTTCCATAACAGTGTGCCTCACCTGATGTTCCATAATTGTGCTGGGAGCATTATAGCAGATAGCTTCCGCTTGAGAGGACGGCGGGCGAAGGACGAAGGACGGAGGATGGAGGACGGAGAACGGAAAACTGAGAACCAGGAATTGGGAACAATGCGCGGTGGGGGCAGTGTCGGTGGGTAGCCGGTCTGTTCTGTGTTCTTTGTCTGAACTATTCGGAACGCAATGCTCCCGGCAATCCGAGTTGCCGGACTGCCGGGAGCATTGCGTTTACACGGACGATAGGACAAGTTTCACCACAGTTTTCCCGGGTTGAACAGGGGTAAGTGTGTCATCTGTTTCCCCACTCACCCTGTCCCCTATTCCCTGTCTCCTATCCCCTGACCGGTTTAGTCAGCCGCGGCGGCATCGATCCGGAAGGACTGCTCCCCCTTTGCCGCCGGATACCCCTCCGCGCTGGTCTTCTGGACCAGGTCGGCCGGCGACAGGTCGGCCCAGGCTGCCGCCAGATCAAGCGAGAGCCCCAACTTCTGCGCCACTCCTGCCGCATATGCCGGGTCGGCCTTGTAGAAGTGAACCAGTTGGCGCTGCATAATGCGATCGGGGACGCCTCCCATTGCCTCGGCAATATTGCTGAAAAGCTGTGCCTGCTGCTCCGCGTTCATCAGGCGGAAGAGGTTGCCGGGCTGGCTGTAGTCTTCGTTGCCCGCGCGGTGATCGTAGCGGTCAGCATCCCCGGAGATCTTCAGCGGCGGCTCCTGATACTGCTGCGACTCCACCGGCCCGCCGAAGCTGTTGGGCTCATAGTTGACTGCGCCGCCATAGTTGCCGTCAAAGCGCATGTTGCCGTCGCGGTGGTAGGTATGAACCGGGCACTGCGGCTTGTTGACCGGCAGGCCGGCGTAGTTGACCCCAATGCGGTAGCGGTGCGCATCGGCATAGGACATCAGGCGCGCCTGCAGCATCTTGTCCGGGGAGAAGCCAATGCCCGGTACAATATTGGACGGCTCAAACGCGGCCTGCTCAATCTCGGCGAAGTAGTTCTCCGGGTTGCGGTTGAGTTCGACAATCCCGACTTCGATGAGCGGATAATCACTGTGGGGCCAGACCTTGGTCAGGTCGAAGGGGTTAATGTGATAGGTTTCGGCCTCGGCCTCGGGCATGATCTGGACACAGAAGCGCCAGCGGGGATAGTCGCCATTCTCGATGGACTCGAACAGATCCTGCTGGGAACTCTCGCGGTTTTGCCCGATCACCTGGTTGCCCTCGGCATTGGTCCAGGTTTTGATGCCCTGCATCGTCTTGAAGTGCAGCTTGACCCAGAAGCGCTCACCCTGGGCATTGATAAAGCTATAGGTATGGCTGCTGTAGCCGTTCACAAAGCGGTAGCTCTGCGGCAGCCCCCGGTCGCTAAAGAGAATGGTCACCTGATGCAGGCTTTCGGGTGAGAGCGACCAGAAATCCCACATTGCCGTCGGCGAGCGCAGGTTTGTTTGCGGGTCGCGCTTCTGCGTGTGGATAAAGTCGCCAAACTTGTAGGGATCACGCACAAAGAAGACCGGTGTGTTGTTACCGACCATATCCCAGTTGCCGTCTTCAGAGTAGAATTTGATGGCAAAGCCGCGCACGTCACGCTCAGCATCGGCTGCGCCGCGCTCCCCGGCGACTGTCGAGAACCGAATTAGCAGATCGGTCTGCTTGCCCACCGCTGAGAAAAGCCGGGCACTGCTGTAGCCGGTAATATCATTAGTGATGGTGAGGGTGCCATATGCCCCAGAACCCTTTGCATGCACCACCCGCTCCGGTACGCGTTCCCGATTAAAGGTCGCCATCTTCTCCAGCAGTTGGTAATCCTGCATCAGGAGCGGACCGCGCGGTCCGGCGGTGAGCGAATTCTGGTTGTCGCCGACTGGTGCGCCATGTGCTGTGGTCAGTTGTTCCCGATCAGCCATAATTTCTCCTTGCCATGGGCGGAGAAGCAGTTCCGCCTGCTCCCGCCATTGTACGAATAGAGTGTTCAAAAGCGATAAACGCCTGTTCGGTACGGGCTGGTACATTGGGGCAGCGACCCTGATAGGGTGACAGGTATTTCTGTCAACGAAAGCGACTCCCGGCAATGAACCAGTTTTGCAAAGGTATTTTCCAGGTTTTGTTCAGTGAGTATACATAGATGTTCTGGGATATACATACATCCTACTACTAACACGCTCATCTGGCAACAGGATCTGAGGGGTTTTACAGATTTCCAGGGGGAATGTGAATGATAGCGAGCCGACATTAGTTGGGCATGGGAGTCCCGGCTGAAGCAGTCTGGAATGTAACCCGGAACCGGGATTCCTGGTTATCGCCATTGGGACGGGCTGCGGACGCGCTTCTGCGCGTCCCTACCACACAGAGCTTACCCCTGAGAACAGGTGCGGGGGAGTTGACTACCGGTGTGGAGAAGTGGAGCAGCGCGTCCGGCAGGCTATAATTTCTGCAGCAACGCATCCAGCGGCAGCGCATCCAGCGCGGGCAGCACAAGATCGGCGGGCGGCAGATCAAAGTGCCGCGAGATCGCGCCGGGCACCGCCACAACGCGCATCCCGGCGGCGCGGGCGGCCAGGATGCCGTTGGGCAAGCCCTCAAAGACCAGGCACTGCTCCGGCGGGCGTTCCAGGCCGGCGGCGGCGCTGAGGAACAGATCGGGCGCGGGCCTGGTCGCCGCCACATCATCACCTGTGCGCACGCAGACAAACCGCTCGTAGATGGCGTGCCGTCGCAGCCAGCCTGCTACCCAGTCGCGCCCGCTGCTGGAGGCGACCGCGCAGGGTAGTCCCATGGCGCGTGCCTCGTCCAGTTTGGTTAGCACGCCGGGTAGCAACGGTTGGTCGGCGCTCAGGCGCTGCTTGAGCTGCTGGCGGCGCGCCCGCACCTCGGCGTGGTCGAGCGTGTGTGCCCGTTCCGGGGTCGGCCCCTGTTCGAGCAGCGTCACCAGATGCGCCACCGCGTCAAAGCTGCGGTTACTGCCCAGCGCATGCTGCCGGCGCTCCAGCGCCAGTTCCAGGCCATACCCGGCATAGATCATCTGCCGGCTCGCGAAGGCGGGCGTTTCGGTGTCGATGATCAGGCCGTCGAAGTCAAAGATCAGCGCTGTAATCATGGCACCGCCACGCCATCCGCATGCGTCACCGTCTCGATCCGCTGCACCTGCCCATCCGCCAGGTAGACAATCCGGTCGGCATAGCGCGCCACATTCATGTCGTGCGTCACCAGCAGCAGCGTTAATCCCTCCTCGCGGATCAGCCGCTGGAGCAGGCGCATAATCTCGCGCCCGGTATTGCTGTCGAGATTGCCGGTCGGCTCGTCGGCCAGGATCAATTGCGGAGTATTCGCCAGGGAGCGGGCAATCGCCACGCGCTGCTGCTCTCCGCCGCTCAACTCCGACGGACGATGATCGGCGCGTTCGCGCAGACCCAGTTGCGCCAGCAGTTCCAGCGCCTGTTCGCGGCGCTCCCGCCGGGACATTTTTGCCAGCATCATCGGGATCTCGACATTCTCGACGGCGCTGAGGATCGGCATCAGGTTGAAGTTTTGAAACACAAAGCCGAGCATATCCCGGCGATAGGCCACCAGTTGGCGGTCGCTGCTGCTTGCCAGTTCCAGATCGCCCACCCAGACCTCGCCGCCGGTGGGCCGCACCAACCCGCCCACCAGGTGCAGCAGCGTAGACTTGCCGCTGCCGCTGGGACCGACCAGCGACACAAACTCGCCGCGCCAGATCTCCAGATCGACTCCGCGCAGCGCATCCACAAACGACTTGCCCATCGGGTAGCGCCGGGCCAGCCCCCGGGCGCGAATAAATGCTGTTTGATTCGTTGTCACAGTTCGCTTTTCTCTGTTCCATGACGCGAAGAGACGATGAGGCGCGGATGCGAATGCCATAACCGACAATCGCATCGCCTCATCGCCTCACGCCGCATCGCTGCATCCGGCAACTACTCCAGCGACTCCGCCACACTCAGCGCGTCCTCGGCGCTCAGCGTCCCGGCCACAACCAGGCGTACGCCGTCTTCTTCCCAGCGCAGGAGGCTGCCCTGCTGCGCACCGTTGCCCGTGACCAGCGTGGCTTCCTGACCGCGCACCGTCACCTGCTCAACTTCGCTACCGATGGGCGGCTCGCGCTCCGCACCGACATCATCGCTGCTCTGCACCACGCTAAAGGTGACGCCGCTACCTACATAGTTCTGGATGACCGTTTCGCCGCCCAGCACCTGCACCTCAACCAGCGTCGCATCGCCGGGCAGCACCGTCGGGGTCAGTAGCGGGAAGTCAACCTCGGCGGCGGCCTCGTCCAGCGTCATCGTGCGCGGGCGCATCTGCGCGGCCAGTTCGGCGGCATCAACCACCTCGGCCCCTGCGGGAATATCGAAGGTAAACAGGTCAGCATCCAGGTCACTGTTCAGCTCAAACGAACGGACCTCCAGCGTCCCCTGGCCCATATCGCTGCCATCCACCGCCAGTTTGAGCGGCAGGGCAAACTCTTCATCCTGCGAGACCCACATGGTGATATCGATCAGGCCATCGAGTTGCAGTTGCTCCTCGGTATCCGTGGTCGGCGTCAACTCCAGCTTCCAGGTTGATTGACCGGCGATCTCCTCTTCGGCTACAACCTCGATTTCAAAAGCATCGAGGCCGCGCTCCAGCATATCCTGGAAGGCCTCGGTTGCGCCGGCCGGGTCGGTCTCCGGGCGCTCCGGCATATCGGCCTTGTTGCCCGTCAGGACGGTATTCTCCTCCGGGTTGTAGGCCCAGAAGGTTTCGCCGTTGCTGACCAGGAGCGAGCCTTCGATCTGAGCTTCGGAAGCCTCCAGCACCTCGGCGCGCATGTTGTAGACCGGCTTGCCCTCTTCGTCGGTCTCGCCGGTCTGTTCGATCCAGCCCTCAACCAGCATGTTACCGCTCTTCTCGTTCGTCGTAAAGTTCAACGCCACGGTCGCATGCAGATCCTGCGTTGCGTCGCGGGCGGTCTCCATCCGCTCCACAATCTCCTCGGCGGTGATCTGCTCCGCGCCACAGGCGGCCAGCGCCAGCGCGCTGATCAGCAGCAGCACCAGTGAAAGTAGTCGTACTTGCATAACTGTTATCCTTTGTTTGTCAGGTTATAGGTGACAGGGGACGGGTTGCATCTAGTCGAACGTCTCATCGTCTCTCCGCCTTGTCTCATCGCCTCATCGCCTCCCCGCCTCATCGCCTCTCAGAATAAAGTATAGCAATAACATTTTACCGCCGCCAGGCAGAATTACGACCGGGGCGTGAACGAGATGTTACCAAATATTACACGGCTGGGGTGTGGCGCGTGGCGCGTGGGTGATCTCTACCTGTGGTATCATGGCCGCAGAATATGCAAGACCCGCTTGAGCGCAGGAGGGAGCGGTTGATGGCGGCGCAAACGACGACCGAGCGCTGGACGATTGCGGACCTCGCCCGGTTTCCCGATACCGGCTTTCGCTACGAAATTATTGATGGAGAACTGCATGTGTCGAAGCAACCGCACTGGCATCATCAGTTTGTCTGTGGGCAGGTGTTTGCGTTGTTGCAGGACCGCCCCGAATACTCTGACTTTGCCCCAAGCCAATCGAATAGTTTGTATTTGAAAGGCACTGTCGTGCAGCATGTCGCTTTGATGGCTTCGTCTGCACGGCAGTGCATCTGTTTCTGCATCTATACCTGTTAGCGTGCTGTTCCGCTTCCTACAAAAGATTAAATCTGACCTTTTTACTTCCCTGATAAGGATGTATTCACCACTATCGGAAAATAGAGCGAATGTGACATTGCTGCCTTTGTTTGCATAAACTCAATGGACTCTCCATCTTCGACGCCAACACTGCTGCCGACGGCATAAATGAAGTTGCCCGAAGTTACGGTAGAGAATCCAGATCGGCCAGAAAGCATAGAGGGCGCAAAAGACCATGGGTCAAGGGAGCCATCAGCGTGGATACTGGCACGCTCGACGCTGGTAAGGGTATAGTGATCGGGAGATGTGCCACCTATGCCACCCAGGATAACGAGGTTATTATTGAGTACTGCGAGCGCTCCGCTGCGATGATTAATCGTAGTGGCAGGTACATACACCCACGGAGCCAGCGAGCCGTCTGATTCAACAGCACTACGCTCGATTGTGCCATCACTATTGAGAGCAAAGATGAAAGAATGAAAGCTTACAGCGGCCCGGCTTTTCCCGGCGGTCGGCGTTACCGTACTCCACGAACCTAATGAGCCATCAGGGGCCAATTGGTGCCTGGATTGTGTCAGCCGGCGGGTTCTCACTTGACCAACTTGCCCAGCCATCCATAACGTACAGGTAGTTGTTAACAACAACCGCCGCAGCGTTGTAGCGCACCTCGGGCAGGTAGCCAATGACCTCCCAGGCACTCAGCGATCCATCCGGGTTGATTTTACTGCGCTCAATGCTTGCCTCGCTAGGAAATCCAGGGCCCATTGCGCCGCCTATAACATAGATATACCCGTTAGCGGCTACTGCCGTAAAGCAGCAGCGCGCAATTGTGAGCGGTTCCATCGTTTGCCAGGAGCTGAGCCCACCATCGCTACCGATCATAGCGCGCATCACACTGCCCATCGCCATTGAGGAACCTTTACTGTGCCCACCAATAACGTAGAGGTGGTTCGCTGTTGCGACCGAGCTGAAACCTGCGCGCGTGTCACTGATTGGGATGGTTTTAGCCTAACCACTCATTTGCGCATCACCGGGCCGGACGATGGTGACTCCCTGCAATAGAGTATTGCTCTGGCCTCCATCCGGGTTATATACAATCACGTTGTAGATACCCTCGTCCGTCCCGGCCGGCACCGTTGCCTTGAGATCTACGTTTGAGAGGAGTTGAACATTGCCCAGTACAATCGGTTGCAGATTCGATACATTCAATGTAACAACTGGTGTGTCGACAAAGCCAACCCCAGTGATAGAGATCTCGCTGTCGATATTGTTGTAGACAATATTTGGAGTAACATCAAAGATTGTAGGTGCCGTGGCTAGCCGCGGGGTCGCATATGTGGGCAGCACACCTATCCAATACAAAAGACCTGAGAGTAGGCCGAAGAAGAGTATCGAGCGTTTCATAAGCTACCTCTTAGATACGCTAAAATGCGAGTCAAATTAATCTCTACGCCATTACAGTATAAAGAAGTATCTGAACCGATATGGGGGTCGCCG
The DNA here is from genome assembly GCA_034437035.1 of Chloroflexaceae bacterium. Classification (GTDB taxonomy): domain Bacteria; phylum Chloroflexota; class Chloroflexia; order Chloroflexales; family Chloroflexaceae; genus CAKZQX01. The sequence goes on along the minus strand of DAOTUI010000028.1, from coordinate 8,894 downwards.
AGGTTGTGGCTTTGCGTATTCACCTGGATATCAAAAATTACGTTGTAAAATCTATCAAGAATAAGCCTCGAATACCGTTTTTATATACTAATAAAGGTTAATATAAGACATTTTTAAATATGTTTATAGGGTGAATTGTGCTCTTTTTTCTATGTTAGTATACATCATTATAATACTAGTGTGGGTGAACTTATAGAAACTCTGGGTTTAGAGATTATGACAGAAGTTTATACTGATTTAACTTATACTATATAGGTTTCAAAAGGTATCTCTGGTAAATGCTTGTCTGATTGCGCGTGGGTATCTATAGTTCACCCAAAAACTTACATTCCTCCACCAACTACAAAACCGGCATCGGGAGATGCCGGTTTCTCTAGCCAAACCCACCCCATTTTCTCCGCCTCATCGCGTCATCACACCACCCCGTCACCTCATCAAACCCACGTCTGTTCATCCAAAAACCGCTTTGCTAGATTCACGCAGGCACGCGATTGCAGGGTGATAGATGGCATGGATGGAGGCGTCTGGACCACGAACAGCACGAAATTGCACGAAGTCCACGAAATGCAATTGACGCGCATCACGAAATCCACAAAAGAACGCGAAGGCCGCGAAACGCAATCGGCACGCCAGACGCTCTCGCCGATGTTCGCGGCGTTTTGCGGCCTTCGTGGTCCAGACTGTCACACACACAAAGAAGCCGGCAACTTCACGCTGCCGGCCCCTGCCGTCGCATCAATCTTCCCCTGAAGCAACCTACTGCGTAATCTGGTCGATCCGGGCCTGCACCCAGAAGCCGGGATCTTCCTCCGACTCGGGCGTCAGGAAGCCGGTGGCGATCAGGCTGTAGTTCCAGCCCGACTCGAGCCGCAGCGGTGGCGTGGTGAAGACGACCTCGTTTGAACCGGCGGGCGTAATGTCGAAGGTGTAGCTACCCGCGTCAACATCCACATAGCTCGCCGCCTTGAAGGGCAGATTGCCGACCACGGCAATATCCGTACCGGCCAGCTTGACATCAACGGCGGGCGCATCCGGCACCGCGTGGAAGACCCGCACCCGGGCCTGGCCGGCCGGGGGAATGCCGGTGTTATCTTCCAGCACCAGCGGCTCGATACTCTCGACGGTATCCACGGCGGCAATGACATAAGCCTTGCCCCCCTCAACCGTAACCGGCGCGTCAATCACCGACCCATCCGGCCCGGCCCCCGTGGGCGCAACCTGGATGCGGTAGGTGCCCGCCGGGGCCGCCAGCGCGCCACTCAGCGCAAAGAACGGCACTCCCTCCAGGATCGGCGTACCATCAACAAACACGTCCACCGGCGGCGCATCGGGTGAGGCATGCATAACCCGCACCAGCGCCGGATCTTCCTGGGCCGTAACTGCCAGTGGCAGCAAGGCCACCAGCGCAACCAGAACCCCAACCATCATCAGAATACGTCGCACAGAGTTCCTCCTTTAAACTTGACTGGCGTATCCACCAACATCTGCCAACGATCGGCAAGCCAACTGCATACCGCAAAAAGGGCGGTCGTGCCATATTGTCCCTGCCTCGTGACGCTATACATTATATACGAAGTCTTATCTATCAATGGATGTATCAAAATGGTGCAACTTCTGCGGGATTGGGGGTACGTGGTCCCTGACTCGGAAGAACATTTCGCCTCCGGCAGGGCGGAATGGGACATTCTTTTTCCGAAAATTTGGCACAACGTGCCAAATTTTCGGAAAAAGATAAACATAGTACCATGCTGCCGCAGGCGAATCGGGCTCCCAGCGGGTGAAGCGTCTGGTTTGCATGGTAACCGCGTACGTCGTGTTACATGACACGCGTTACGTGGTCAGCTCTCACGTCAGGCATATGCGCCTATGAAAGGCCGTTTCGCCTCCGGCAGGGCGGAAGAAACCAGATCTTTTGCACAAAAACGTTGCACAAAGTGCAACGTTTTTGTGCAAAAGAAAAGAAGAGTACCATGCTGCCGCAGGCGAATCTGACTTTCGGGTCCGGCACCGTGCCGGAACAGACTGCACCGCATAAGTCGTGTTACATGACGGAGGGTACGTGATCGGTTCCAAACCAGGCGGTTGCATAAACGAACGGCCCTACTCGCCTGTGGCAGCATGGAACTGTCACCCACCGTGTAACGCGGATTAGGGCAGGTGCTGCCCCGGCAGTTCCAGCACAAACCGCGCGCCCTGCGGAGCCTGCGCTTCAACCTGGACGCGCCCGCCGTGGGCGGTGACGATCTCGCGCACGATTGCCAGCCCCAGCCCTGCCCCGCGCTGCTCCCCGTCCGCGCCGGGATATCCCAGATCAACCCCGCGCACCCCGCGCTCCCAGATGCGCTCGCGCAGTTCGGCGGGTACGCCGGGGCCGCTGTCGGCAACGCTCAAGCGGACGGTGGACGCGCCGGCGGGCCGGTCGGGCTGTACCGCCGTCACTTCAACGGTAATGGTGCCCCCCGCCGGGGTAAACCGCAGCGCATTATCCAGCAGATTGAGCAGCGCCTGCTTGAGCCGGTCGCGGTCGCCATACACCGGCGGCAGGCTATCCGCGACTGTGCAGGTCAGCCTGATCCCGGCGCGCCGCGCGCGGCCCTGCTGCAGATCGCAGATCTCGCGCGCCAGCATATCCAGATGGACCGGACGCCGCTCGGCGGGCAGCAGCAGCCCATCGGCGGGCGGATGCAGCAACTCTTCCACCAGGCGGGCCAGGCGGGCGGTCTCATCTTCAAGGGTCGTCAGGCCGGCCTGCTGCTCCGGCGGGGCGACATCCTGTAGATTCTCCAGCATCCCGCGGATCGCCGTCAGCGGCGTGCGCAGATCATGCGAGACACTGCGAAAGAAGCGCGTCCGGGCCTGCTCCAGCGCTTTTAGCCGGGTCACGTCGCGCAACACCCAGACGGTCGCCGGCACCTGCGGCGGGATGGCCTGGACGACAGGCGCGCGGGTCGCCGGGTTGACCGGGCTGATCGTAATCAGCAGTTGCCGCGCCCCAAGCATTACCTCATGTTCCACCGGCAGATCGTCCGGTGGCGGCAGGTCCAGGGTCGCCAGGCGCGGCGCAATCTCTGCCGGTGAAGCGCTCTCCAGCAGCGCCGCCGCCGCAGGATTGGCAAACAGCAGTTCGCCCGCCGCGTCCAGTGCAACCACACCTTCGGAGATGGTTGTCAGCACCGCCGCCAGTCGGGTGCGCTCGCGCTCGGCCTCGGCAATGCGCGCCTGGAGTTGCCCGGCCATCTCTTCCAGGCTGCGGGCCAGCCGGTGAATCTCATCGTCTGAGCGGGAGCGGCGCGTTTGACCGGGGGACGCGTCCGCTAGTGGGGCAGGGGGCGGCGGGTGCGCCGGGCTGCCGGCGGCCAGTTCCCCGGCGTGGCGCGTCAGTTGCGTGATCGGGCGGGCAATCGAGCGCGCCACCAGCAGGCTAACCAGGGTCATCACCAGTGCCGCCAGCAGCGCCGCCTGCCCCACCATCACGCGGAGTGCCCGCTGTAACCGGGCTTCCTCGCCGGTCGGGTGGGACAGTTCCACCACCCCCAGCAGTGCCCCGTCACGCACAATCGGGTACGCGACATAGCGCCGGTCGGCTACCTGGGAAATCGGCAGCGGCAGGGGATTCTCGACCAGTTCCAGCACGGCGCGACTGGGGAAGGGGCCCAGCCCGCGCTGCCCGCTGAGCAGAGTACCGGCCGGGGAGAAGATTCGCACCGTCACATCACCCGGCACCACGCCGCCGGCAGCCAGGTCGGGTGCAAGCGATTGCAACCCGGTCGGCGTGCGCACCAACTCGGTGACAAAGTTGGCATAGACCTCGGCCTGCCCCGCCAGGGTGCGCTCCCGCTGCTGCGCGGTGTAGCGTCCGGCCAGGGCAATAAAGCCGCCTCCCAGCAGCAAGAGCCCGCCGACCGTCACCAGCAGGTAGGTTAATGTTAGACGTAGACGGAGTGACATAACTGATGCGTGATGCGTGATGCGTGATGCGTGAACCGTGACAACGTGCAACGTGCAAACGTGCAACGCACCTAAGGCAACGGGATTTCGGCGATGATGGTCGTGCCCTGGCCGGGGGCGGTTTCGATAAACAGGTTGCCGCTGACCAGCCCGACCCGCTCGTACATGCCGGAGACGCCGCTCGAGGTGCCCGCGTTGAGCGTCGCCGGCAGATCAAACCCCTGGCCCTCGTCGAGGATCTCAATCATGATGCACTGTGGCTCGTCCTGGACGGTTACTTGCACCTGCACCTGCACCACTCCGGCGTACCGCGCTACATTGGTCAGCGCCTCCTGTACCACCCGGTAGGCCACCGTTTCGATCTCCAGGGGGAAGCGACGGTTCAGCCCCGCGTGATGGAAATCAACCTGGATGCCGGTCTGCTGGGTATAGCGGTCAATCTGCCGCGCCAGGGCGGGCAGAACGCCCAGATTATCCAGGACCGAGGGGCGCAGGTTGAGCGACATAGTATTGATCCGCTCCATCAACTCGACTAAAATGCTATCGGCATTGGTAAGCTGCGGCTGCTGCTCCGGGGTGGCGCTACGGCGGAGCATCCCCAGGGAGAGCTGCAGCCCGGTCAGCGCTTGCCCCACCTCGTCGTGCAGTTCGCGGGCGATGGCACGGCGCTCCTGTTCCTGGATATCCAGTAACTGCCGGGAGAGTGCTGACGTGCGTTCCTGGTTGGTCTGCACCACTTCGAAGAGGCGGGACTGCTGGATGGCAACGGCCAACTGGTCGGTAATCTCCTGGGCAATGCTGATATGCTCGTGCGTGAACGTATCGGCCGCAGTTGCGCCAAACAGGAGTATACCAATTGCCTGCTGCTGCACGACCAGCGGCATGCTCAACGTCGCCTGCATGCTCTGGTGCTCCAGGTAGCCCCGCACTGCTGCGTACGGTTCATCCAGCGTGCGAAGATCTCGGGCCAGGCAGTACTCACCATACTGTAACTTGAGCAGCGGATCGAGCGGCGGCAGGGGCATCTGTCCGTTCTGCTCCTGCGCGGCGGCTCCGTCGTCAAATGAACGGGCGCGGACAGTCGCCGTGCCGGTTTCCGGCGCAAAGATGATCACTGCCGCATGCCGGCAGGGGATCAGCGCCCGGACATGATCGAGGGTAACATCGACAATCTCAGTAGGTGAGTGAGCCGCGAGTAGCGCCTGGTCAATCGTGCGGAGATGGCGCAGGCGGGTGGCAAAGTGTTGCGCGCGTCGCTCAACCTCCAACTGGTCCCTCACATCGCGGAGCATCCAGCGGATGGCGACCACCTGTCCGGTCCGGTCAACCACCGGGGCGGCGGTAATGGCGGCATCGAACACCTGATGCCTGCGCCGCTGCATCTGCCCGATCCAGGGCGCGATCGGCTCACCCCGGCAGATCTGCGCTATGAGCATGCTAAACCGGGAGTGTTCCTCAGGCGTGATAAAGTTTAGTAGCAGCCGTCCCTGGAGAAACTCCGTGGTAAAATTGAAGAGTGTCGCTGCGGCCTGGTTCGCCTCCTGGATCTTGCCCCGGGTGTCCGTTACCAGGTAGCCATCCGGCGCAAACGTAAACAACTCCTGATAGCGGGTGCGCTCGGCCTCGGCTTCGGCCCGTGCCGCTTCCAATTCTTCCTGCTGCCGGCTTAGTTCCTGGCCGGTCTGATCAAGCTGTTCCAGGGTGATATGCAGCGCCTCGATGGTCTCCTGGAGCAGATTGGGCGATGCCTGTTGAGATTGGGCACGCTGCTCCATGGCCGCAAGCTGGCGACGCATGGCGGCAACGGCGCTGGTCCAACTCTGGATGTTCGTCGGGTTGAACTCTTCGGCTTTAATGGGGCCCTTCTCCTTTCGGCTGCTCGGGAACTCCATTGTACCATGAAGGACACGAAGGGATTGGTAGGGATGCAGACGTGGGAACGATTTGAGGTGAAGTTTACGATACCAGTAGCGGCGGAAATTTTCTCGTCTCTACACGAAATTGTAAAATTATCAACCTTCGTGAACCTCGTGAACCTCGTGAACCTCGTGAACCTCGTGGTAGAATTCGGTACCCCTACGCTTCGCGGCGGATGATGACGATGCCGCCCGCGCCGGTTTCCTGGTTGGGTAGGGGGTAGCCATGGGCTGTGTAGTGCTGGTTGCCGTCAAGGGTGCGGATGAAGAGCGGCATGCTGAAACTCTCGCCCCGGGCCGCGCGCGCCTGCGGCATGACCTCCGGCGGGATGGTCTGGCCCTGCTCGTCCGTCACATGCCCATCCTGGCGCATCAGGTCATCATAGGCGGCATTGCTGAACCAGGGTTCGCCCGCCGCGTTGACCAGCAGCAGCGCATCGGGCAGCCGGGCAAACAGTTCGCGCAGCAGGGTCTGTTCTTGTATGCCGGCCTGCTGCGCCGCTTCCAGGTCGCCGATCTGCGCCAGCAGGCACTCGTTGCGGACCATCAGATCATTATTGGTTGTAGTCAGTTCTTCAATCGTGCCCTGCAGCTCCTCGTTCAGTGTCTCCAGTTCCTCGTTGGTGGCCTGGGTCTCCTCGTTCAGCGTTTCCAACTCCTCGGTAGCGGCCTGGGCCTCTTCGTTGGTCATCAGGAACTCATCATTGATGAAACGCAGCTCCTGGTTGGTGTTGGACAGTTCCTCATTCGCCTTGACCAGGTCACGATTGGTCTGCATCAGCCGCTCAACATTCTGCGCATTCTGCTCCCCCCGCTCAAGCGCCTGCTGCCGGGCAGTTTCCAGGTCGGCATTGGCCTGCTGCAACCGTGCATTGCTCTGCTCCAGGTCGGCATTGGCCCGGCGTAGTTCGGCCACGGTGCGCTCCAGTTCCGCCGCCAGCCGCGCCTGCTCGTCCCGCGCCGCCTCTAGTTGTCGGCGATCTTCAATGACCGCGGTGACATCAGTGACCAGGATCAGCCCATAGCGCAGCACCTTTTCCTGTTCGGTAATCTGGTAGGGGTAGCAGGTCAGTTGCAGATAGGTGCGCTGCCCGCTATTCATATCCTCGACCGCAACTTCGTCCAGGGACACATTCCGGTTTTCTTCAACCGCCTGGTTAATCGCCTGCAGCAGTTCGCGGGCGGGCAGGTTCTGCGCCAGATGCACAAAGTCCTGCCCAATCGCCGGGCTATAGATCCCCAGCAGACGGCGGGCGGCGCTGTTGATCTCCTGGATATCATACTGCTGGTTGACCACCACCACGCCGACCGGCAGATTGAGCAGCAGCGTCTCATTCGTGCTATGGCTGCGCTGCAACTGTCGCTGTATGCGCGACAACTCGGAGACAACGCCCTGGCGCTGCCGGCGCACGGTGCGCTGTGCGGCGGTATGCGGGGTATCCGCATCCAGGGGCGGCGGGATCAACAGCCGCTCGCCGCGTCGTCGGTAAATCTTCAACTGCGGATAGTCGGTCACAAAATGCTCACCCGAAGGGCTGACCGTTTCGGCTTTGCCCAGCACCAGGTAGCCGTCGTTGCGCAAGGAAAAGGCAAACAACCGCAGGGTGCGCTGCTGCAACTCGCGGGTAAAATAGATCAGCACATTGCGGCAGACGACCAGATCAATGCGCGGGAAAGGCGCGCGCTGGGCCAGATCATGTTCGCCAAACACGATCAGGCGGCGGATCATGTGGGAGACTTCGTAGTTGCCGTTACGTTCAGTAAAATAGCGTTTGATCAGATGATTGGGCATCGTCGCCAGCGCCGACGCCGGATAGATCCCACGGCGGGCAAAGGCGACTGCCTCCGGGTCCAGGTCGGTGGAAAAGATCTTGACATTAAACCGCTCCAGTCGGTCGTTCAGCACCTCAGATACCAGGATCGCCAGCGAGTAGGCCTCCTCGCCGGTAGCACATCCCGCCGACCAGATGCGCAGTTCACCCGTACGATTGATCTCGGCCCGCTCAACCAGGACAGGCAGGATCTCGCGCTGGAGCATACTGAACAACTCCTGATCGCGCATAAACTCAGTAACTTTAATCAGAAAGCTGCTGATCAGCCGCTGGTACTCCTCGGCATGTATATCCACATAGCGCTGATACTCCGCCAGCGAGGGCGTACCGATGGCGACCATGCGCCGCTGAATGCGCCGCTGGATCGTCCCCCGCTTATAGCTGGAGAAGTCCACCCCACTGATATCGTGTACCTGGGTCAGCAACTGCTGCAACTCCGCCTCGGTATCCCCGGCGTCCGTTTCACCGGGATAGTGCTCCGGCACCAGTTCCCCCATCAGCAGATCATAGAGGATCTGCGCGATCTTCTCCAGGGGCGCGGTAATATCCACCACCGAGGGCTGCAAGGAGAGCGGCATGCTGGGGTAGGCCGCGGTCTGCGGGTCTTGAATAATCACCGTCCCGCCGCGCTCCTTGACCTCCCGCGCCCCGGACGCGCCATCGGAGCCCATGCCGGTCAGGATCACCGCGATCAGTGCCTCGCCATAGATCTCGGCGGCACTTTTGAGCAGATGGTCAATCGAGGGCTTGGGCCGCTCCTGATGATCCGGTGTGCGGCTGATATCATGGTCGGTAATCTGCAGATGGTAGTTGTGAGGGTACAACATAGATCGTGCCATTCTCCAGCGGCACATGCTGCTCGACGCTGATAACGGGCAGGGTGGCATGCCGCTCCAGGATGCGCGCCAGATGGCTGGGCCGGGTAGGATCAAGATGCTGCGCAATCGCAATCGGGGCGGGAAAATCCCCGGGCAGCATGGAGACCAGCGTGGTCAGCGCCTCAATGCCGCCCGCCGACGCACCGACAACCACCAGTTGACGAACTGATTTCTTCGCATCCATAACTATCTTCTCACCGTTCGCTTATTTTCGGAACGAGTTCGTAAAATTTCCCCATTAGCCGGTCAAAAACGGCCACTTGGGAAGCATCTCGCCCCACATGGCGATGAAAATTGCAGAAATGTTTTACACATTACGG
>DAOTUI010000027.1:0-4318 GCA_034437035.1 Chloroflexaceae bacterium | reverse complement strand
TAGGGACGCGCTTCTGCGCGTCCGCAGCCCGTCCCAATGCGGAACATACTGCACGGGAGCGGCAGCCGCTGCCGCTCCCATTGACCGCATTCCAATGCGCTCTGACGAAAAAGTCTACACTTGAGAGGGAGTTGCGTCTCCGGCAGTCTGGTACCGGACCGCAACAGACGACACCATGTCAGTCGTATCATATGGCAGAAGTTATGTGGTGGGCGTTCAACCCGGACATTTGACCAGATGGAAGCTGGACGTCCCGGCAGTCGCAGGGTACCTTCCTGACGGAGGCGACGAAAGCTGCCACACGCAGGACTGCCTAACTTCTGCTAACCATTCCGTGGCATATGAATCAGGTCAAAGGGCTGGTATAATCCATTTAGCATGCATTGCCCTGCCCGGCAGCAGGTAGGGCAGGGCAGGTGTAATCCGGCGCAATGGGACGCTGGAGTGCAACACGCAATCGCTATACACAAGAAGGAGATGTTGATGGCAACACAAACGGTGAGTATGCGAAAACAGTTGATGCCCTGGAGTCGCCACTCCGTCTGGTGGTTCATTCTGATTGAGGGGGTACTGGCGCTGATCATTGGTCTGTCACTGTTGCTGGTCCCGCCCACCGGGTTCGGTGCTTCGCTGGTGGCGATCTATCTGATCATTGACGGGATGATTACGATTGTACAGCAACTGATGCATAAAAATCTGACGCGCCCCGCGGCCGCCAAACTGATGCATGGCACGGTCGGGCTGACGGTGGGACTGGTGGTGATTGTCCCGCGTATCCTGATCGCCATTTATGGTATCCCGGTGGATCAGGGGTTCCTGCGACCGGGGATGTTTGATACGAACACCCTGGTAACCCTGAATCGGGCCGCGTTCCGGCTGCTGCTCAGCGTGGGTGGTACCGGGCTGGCGCTCTGGTCGATCCTGCGCTTCTGGGAGGCGATCCTGGATGATGATACCGAGGAGCGCATGGGCGATCTGCTGCAGGGTCTGGTGTTTCTGGTGATCTCTGTGCTGGTGTTCCTGGAAGTCAGCCGGGTTGCCAACCTGGGCTATTCGCTGGGCATCTTCTTCGTGGTCGTCGGCACGGTGCTGGTGCTGGTCGCATTCCTGCGGCGGCGGGGCTCCCTTGAACGCACACCGATCAACGAGGTGGATGTTGCGGAGCCGGAGCCGATAAGGGAGCCGACGATGACGGAGAAGGGTTAGGGGCAATACCTTTCACATAACCGGATCTAGGCGGTAGAAAGAGATAAACCAGACGGTTGATCACGGTAGCACGGTGTTTTGCCTGCGGCAGCATGGGGCGTTTTTATCTTTGTTCACAAAAGATTTTCACTTTGTGAAGATCTTTTGTGAACAAAGGATGGTATCTTCCGTCCTGCCGGAGGTGATATCTCCTTCCAGGGGAGTGACCGTGTACGTCGTCTTATTTGACCGGAGTTACGCGGTGCGCGCTCAAACGGACCGTTTGCTCTCGATAACGGTGTCAGGACTTACGCGGTGGACGTTCAAATCAGACATGTGCTCCCACAACGGCAGTCTTCGCCTGCGGCAGCATGGTACTTCTTTTTTTCTTTTTCCCGAAAATGTGGCTCACAGAGCCACATTTTCGGGAAAAAGAATGCTCGGTTCCGCCCTGCCGGAGGCGAAACCAGTTTCTCAAGGAGTGACCGCGTAAGTCCTGGGTGTATTTCGCCTGCGGCAGCATGGGACGTTTTTGTCTTTTTCCGGAACATGTGGCGCTCCGAGCCACATGTTCCGGAAAAAGAATGTTCTATTCCACCCTGCCGGAGGCGAATCGGGCCAGTTGTCCAGGCAAACGCCTGGTTTGGAACCGACCGCGTAACTCCTGTTATTTGAAAAGTATTGGGGTTAAGGTTTAATACTACATACGCTGGTTTTCGCACAGTTGCAAAGGTTGGCGAGAATTGCGGATTATTCTTAGCTTTTTGGCTGTGCGTTTTTGTGTGAGCCAGGGATGTCGTTATCTGGTATGAGTTGCGCGGTCACGCATAATGCTATAATCTCTAACTTCCGAATCGTAATTCAGGACACCTGGCTATTGCTGCAATACCGTGGCGATTCCGGCCTGGAGCGTGCCATGCGTGGAAATGCCGCTCAAATCCACCTTCTGTTGAACCAGGGTCTGTGCAATCTGGGGTTGAATGCCGGTCAGCACAACGCGTGTGCCGAGCAGTCTGACCGCCTGCGATGCGCGTATTAATGCATTCGCCACCTGTTCATCAACCACCTGCACCCCGGTGATATCGAGAATAACGATCTCGGACTGGTGTGCCGCTACGCCTTCGAGTAAGGTTTCCATAATCTGCTGCGCGCGCTCCGGGCCAATTGTTCCAACCAGCGGCATCACTACGGCGCTATCGGAAATGGGAATAAGTGGTGTGGAGAGTTCGCGGATCGCGGCTTCCTGGGCTGCGATGATTGCTTCCTGGACGGCCAGTTGTTCCCGTTTTGCCTGGGTCTCCAGTTCCTCTTCCCGCCGCGCCAGTTCTTCCTGCCGCTGTTTGATTTCGCTAATATCGGTAATAATTCCACACAGCCCGATCACGCGCTGTTCTGCATTACGCAGTGGGAATTTGCGGGTCCAGATGGTGCGGGTAACGCCATCGGTACCGGTCGCCTCTTCTTCATTAAAGGCGGGGTTGCCCGAGAAGAAGACCGCATCATCCTTCTCCCAGAAGATGCGGGCCTGCTCTGCCGGCCAGCGATCCGGGTCGCTGTAGCCGATAATCTGCTCAAATGAATAGCCGATCAGGGCGCAAAAAGCCTGGTTGCACGCAATCCAGCGGTGCTGCAAATCTTTGACAAAGATAGGGTCAGGCAAAGTATCAAGCACGGTCTGGAGCAGTTCACCGGACTGCCGGAACTCCGGCACAATGATATCGCCCGGCACCGCAGAGGGAGCCACATCTGGCGGGGGGGACGCCGGTTGCTCCTCCAATTCGGCAAGTTGCCGCCGTAACTGCGCAACTTCCGCCTGCAAGGTTTTGTTTGCCTGTTGTAGCTCTGCGATGATTGCGCTGTTTGTATCCATGAGCGTCACATGTCCTTCCGTTGCGATCGGTTCACACGAATCGTTGCCCGGAGGTCCACGATACCTGCCGCCAGGCACATGTCCGCCCGAGTGTACCCTATCTCGGTCAATTGCACCACCGTAAAGGCATAATGCGGGTGAAGCTGGGCGCGTCCACTCTGCAATAACTTGCGGGCATACGCTGCTGACATGGACATGAATGGCGTTCCTCCTGCATCGAGAACAAAGATTGAGCCGGACATGCGCACTCCGTAACACATTGCGAATGCTGTCCGGCGGAGTCGGCAAATGCAGCGTCCATCGCGCCACCAAAGCCGCCCTGGTGCGGAGCTTCGATGCGCAGCGGCACATGAATCTCACCGATATCCAGCAGCACCCGGTCGTGGCGGGCAATCCCGAGCGGCTTGATCTTGCCGTAGCGCTCGCGCAGGCAGGCCAGGTAGCTGCGTTGCCGGGCGCGGTTGGGATGCAACAGCCGCCCGACAGTCTGCTCGACTGCAGCTTTGCTGAAGTCCTTTACCGCCTCACGTACGCCCTCAAAGGCGGCGACCAGCAGCGCAAACAGGAACATCACAACCAGGATAGCGGGTATCCAGCCGCCATAGCCGGGGAGTGGCTCAACCCAATCGGGAGCGGCAAACTGCCACCAGGTCGGGGTGGGCGTAAGCGTGGGCGTGGACGGCGGCGTCGGCGTCGGCGACTGCGCCGCAACATCGGGCAACAGCAGTGTGGGTAGCAGCAGCAGCAGGAGTAGCAGCGCACAGAGCGCCGGCAGGGCCAGGCGGCGAACCGGATACGCAGACATGGGCCAGACCTCGTCGTTTCAGTAATGTCCCGCGCCTATTGTACGCGCTGTCGGGGCAGGTTTCAAGCGGTGGGGTGGGGTGATCGCTGGTGTGGCGGGGGTGTCACCTGGCTTACGCTGCTCCAGGCGTCGGCGGGGTTGCGCCTACCACCGGGAGCAGCGCGGCTGTTGTTTGGCTCACCCGCTGGCGGTAGTCGCCGGGTTGGTAGGTACCGGCGCGCAGTTCGGCCTGGAGTTGAAACAGATGATCTTCCACGCGTGCCGCAAACTGGGCCACCTCGGCACGGTCACGCTTGGCCCGTCGCGCGGCGCGATACGCCCGGTACAGGTTCTCAAAATCGTAGATCTGGTGGTAGAAGTTGCGATAGGTCTTCATAAAAAAATCGCGCTTCGCGCCGCCGGCGCGGGCAGGGGGATGCTGCGCCCCCCTGCACCCCCAGCCTGGCGGTCGCTGCCCC
>DAOTUI010000026.1:0-15921 GCA_034437035.1 Chloroflexaceae bacterium | reverse complement strand
TGTCTGGGGCAGGGCTTGCCAGCGGCGCAGTTGGTGCCGGAACCGTGGCCGAAAACGTTTGACACATGTGCCGACACGACTGAATCGCATCCCAAAGCGGCATGAGAAAAAAGTCTACACGTGAGAGGGCTGGACCCGCCGGCCGCCGCTGCCTTTCTCAGTGCCGGCGTTGCCGCAGCCACACTGCCCGAGATTGCCAAATTGCATGTCGCCCCGCCGGAGAGCTACCCGGAACTCCCCCGGACTCTGTATCAACGCCCCCGGTTGAGTCGCCGTCGGTTGGTGGGACGCGACCGGGTACTGGCCGAAGCGCGGCAGCAGTTCCAGACGCCGGAACCGGTGGTGATGCTCTACGGAACGGTGGGCAGTGGCCGACATGCCGTTGCCCGGGCGCTGTGCGCCGAACTGGAACGGGTAGGGTACACGACAATTGATGTGCAGGCGTTTCCCGCAAAGCATCTGTCCCTGGAACTATGCATTGAAACGCTGGTGGGTCTGCTCCGGAAAGCGGGTGTGCGGCTGCCGGCCCATGTCCAGGCGCCATCAAGTAAGCTCAGCCTCAGCCGGCATACCGAGCGTCTGGCAGCTCTCTCCAGTACGCTGGTTTCGCGACTTGAAGCCGATGCCGCCGAAGGCGACAACCGACGTTGTGTCCTGGTATTTTCCGCCTCTGGTGCCGATACGCGTCTGCGCAAGTTTATTGGTGATATCAGTGCCTATGTCCGATCGACAGCAGTCATTATCATTGCCGATGATCAGTGGACTGAACTCGCGGTGGGTCGGTCGTGCGCCATTGCGCCATTACGTCAGGCGGATGTGCAGGCCTATGTCGAGCAGGCGCATCTCCCCCTGGATATGGCGACGATTGAACGGTTACACCAGGCCAGCCAGGGGATGCCCCGGCTCCTGTTTTCTATGCTGGCCTGGGCACAACAGCATCGGGCCGCCAACGAGTCGCTCCGAGATACGGTTGCGCGGATGTCCCGGCATCAGCATGCGCATGAATTTGCGCGCGATATTATTGATCACCTGCCGGCAGGCCAGGTGCGCCGGCTGGAGTTGGCGGCGCTGCTTGACCGTTATGGTGCGGAACCCTATGCCGACCAGCTCTTTGCCGACCTGGCGAGTAGTCAAAACTGGGTTCCCGTTACGGACATACCGGCGATGAACACTGCCTATCATCTGCACCTGGATGCGCTGCCGGGTCTGCAGGATATCCTGTTTCCCACGGCGCTGGCCCAACTGCGCACGCGCCGCGAGTATCCCATTATCTGTGCCTATCTCGCGCACGACTATGCGACCCGGCCGACATCGCCCAATCTCTATCTGGCGGCATGCTACTGGCATGCCGCAGGCAACCCGACACGTGCCGCCCAGATCCTGCACACTATTATGCAGCAACCCGAGGTGATCACAAGTCCGCAGAGCGCCGAGATCTATGCACTCACCCTGGTGGTGATTGACCAGGTTCGCAGTGATCTGGCCGAAGACCTGCTGGAACTGGCAGGGGATTGTGCGGCGTATCTGGGACGCTACCAGGCAGCCGCCACCCACTTTGAGCAACGCCTGCGGATTATGCCGCCGGGGACGCCGGCTACCCTGCAGCTTGCCACCCGCCTGCTCCAGGTGTATGAAGCTGCCGGGAATGAGAGCGAGGCTGCACGCGTCTGTGATGCTATCCAGCAGCAAGCGCCGCCAGAGAGCCCCTATGTGGCACTCTGTCTGGCTTCGCAGGGAACCCGGCTGCTCACAACCAATCCTGCTGCGGCCGCCCCGCTGTTGCATGCCGCACTGGAGCGCTTCCAGGGCACGCGTTCGGCGTGGAGCCAGGCCGAAGCAAGCTTCTTTCTGGGGAAGTGGGTGCAGTTGGCCGATACATGTGCCCGTGTTGCCGTGCTGCAGGGCCAGTATAAGCAGGCACTCACCCATTTGCTGGCCGTGCGTCCCGTCGCCGCACATCTGCTGCATGATGAACGCTTGATGGCCATGCTGGATAATAACCTGGGCTATGTCTATGAACTCCGTGGACAGGCGAATGATCTCACTCTGGCTCAACATTCGTACACTGCCGCGATGCATATTCGCCGGCGTCTGGGTGATTATCATGGACAGATGAGTACCGGACAGAACCTGGCCATGTTGACCAACGACCTGGCCACAACTGCTGCCGAGTGGGATGCTGCCGAGGAGCAGTTTCGTGCGGCAGCATCCCTGGCCATGCAGATTGATAAAGCGGATCGCTGGCTGGTTCAGGCTAACTATATGGATCTCTTAATTCGGCGCGGGAAATTTACTGCTGCGCATCAAATCTATACTGAGATCAGTGCGCTGGATGTACCCGATGACTATGTCGCCTACCTGTTGCGCCTGAATCGGGCGCATCTGGCGCTCTGGGAACAGCAGTCGGATGTCTGCCGTCAGTATTTGCTGGACCTGGAAGCGGAAACCCTATCGGCAGAATACCTTCACCAGCAGGAATGGATCCAGTATACGTTGGAGTGCGCGCTGCGCTTTCAGACAACATACCATCGTGACACGGTTGTCAGGCTGCTCTTCGGGCAGGCCAATCAGAGTGATAGTTTGCGTGTCGCGGCTATGCATGCCCGGAATCAGGGTCTGTGGGCCGCGCTCCAGGGTGATGCCGGAGCGGTACAGCCGTTTCTGGAGCAAAGCCGGCAGTATTGGGAACAACTTGATTGTGCGTACTATGCCGCACTGGCGGCGGTGTGGCAGATCTACCTGGCAGTGCGGCACCAGCGGATTGCGGAAGCGCAGACGGCGGCCGTCTATGCCCGGCAGTCACTGGAACCTTTTGGTCACATTCCGGCAGTTCACTGGCTTGGTGGTCTGGAACAGCACTTGCTACCCCAGACAACCGGATAAGCGCATCCTGACGTTATCCACGAGCAAGGACAGGTAGCTATGGCAAAACGTGTTCGACAACACAGACAGCATAGGGGTCCCGATGAAACGGTGGCAACCGCACTGGTCTCGATGCCGGTGGCGGTGCCGCCGGTGCCGCCCGTGCCTTTTCTTGGCCGTGAGCCGGATCTGATCCGGGTGCAGTCTATGCTGACTCAGGACCGCGTTGTCCTGCTCACGGGAATAGCGGGGAGCGGCAAGAGTGCCCTGGCAGCCACCGTGCTGCACCAGACGACCCGGCCGTGCTCCTGGCTGCGGATTGTTCCGGGCTTAACCGATACGGCTGAGGCCTTCCTCTGGCACCTGGCACAACCATTGGCACAGCTTGTGCCCGACGCCTGGCAATCATTCCATCAGGCGCACCAGGCCCGTCGGCACTATCCCCTGTTTGTTTTTTTTCAGGCGATCCTGTCGGCCTATCGGCGTACCCGGACTGAGATTCTCCTCTGTGTGGACGGCATTGACCACGCGATTGAGCCGGCGCTGGTCTCCCTCCTGGTTGAACTGGGGACATATGTGCAGCAGACCCAGGCGTCGCACCTCACACTCCTGCTGGTCGGACGGCGTGTTCCCTACCGGCTCAAACTGCTGCCAACCGTCACGCTGGCCGGTCTGCCGGCGGATGCGGTGATGCAGTGGGCCCGGCAATGTGGGGTTGATGTGAACCGTCATGATGCAGCGCAGATGCTTCAGCAGACGGACGGATTGCCGGGAGCAATCGCGGCACTTCTGGTTGCCATGCAAACACAGCCCGATGTCTTGCACACCACCGGCATTGTCGACCAGGTAGCAGTGCGTCAGTTTGTGAACGACCTGTTTGGACATCTATCGGCAACGGAGCAGGCCCTGATCACCCGGTTTGCCCGTGAGGATGTTGGCATCACGGATGTTCCCTTTGATCATCTGGGAGCAGTAGTTGCACTGGAGGATCAGCATCTGGTGCATACTACCCCAGAGCGTACATGGATAGTTCATCCCCTGGTACAGGCGGTTATGGAGCACTTTGCTCCGGGAGGATAAACGGTATGCATGGACGTCCCGTTCCCTATCGCGCCGAAATTATTGCCCCCCTGCTGACGAGTCTGGCAGCCGGCGAGTGTTGTAGTGTGGTCGGAATCAATGGAGTGGGCAAAAGCAATATGGTTCAGCATCTCCGGCGCGCCGATGTCCGGCAGCACTATCTGGGGGAGCAGGCGCAGTCACTGCATGTGGTCACGCTGGATGCAAATCTGCTGGCCTCCTGGACAGCGTGGGGCTTCTTTGAAGGGTTGGCGGAAGCGCTGTTAACCCACATGGCGGAGCATCTGCCGGAGAGTGATACAACATGCCTGCATGCTGCCCACAGGCAGGTAGTTGCGGATGGGGCGAATGTGACCCGATCTCTCCGGCACTGCAGCGATGTTCTGCGGATCGTCCTGCAGGAACTGCGCCTCGTGGTTCTCTTCGATGAGTTTGATCCGCTCTTTACGCATCTGCCTGACATCGTCTTCCGCAATCTGCGCGGTTTGCGGGATCGGCACAAATATCGCCTGATGTACCTCACCTTCTCGCGGGAACGGCTGACGGATCTGCGCGACGAATCTGATTGGGATGCGATTGAGCCGTTTGTCGAGTTACTGACGTTGCGTGAAATGGGGTTGCATCCACTGCAACCCGCCGACGCTGCGGCAGAGGTGGTACGGTTTGCGACTCGCCATGACCGGAGTCTGGTTCCCGATCGCCGCACTCGGATTGTCACCCTCAGCGGTGGTCATCCGGCACTGGTGCGTGCCTTGACCCAGATCGCTCTCGATGGCGGAGTGGAGGAGGTTCCCCCGGATGCCCTCCTGCGCAGGTCGCCGGCGTTGCGCCTGGAGTGTCGCAAGATATGGGACCAGTTTACCAGTGAGGAACAGGATGCGCTCTGGCAGATTGTGCGCGGCATAGCGCTGGAGTTACGGCAGATGCAGACCCTTCATCTGAAGGGGATAACTCACCTGGCCGGGGATGGCGCACCGGCGATCTTCAGTCCCCTGCTCGCAGCCTATCTTGTCCAGGTCTATGCGCCTGCCGGGCTGAACCCACCCGCGGATGCGGCTCCCGCATCCCTACCTCACCATGATAAACTCGCTCACACTCCCGATCTGCCGCTGGTCATCGATCGGCGTGAGCAGCGCGTCTGCTACTATGGACAGGATATTGGTGAGCACCTCTCGCCCCTGCAATATCGGATGCTGGCCTATCTCTATGAACGCTTCGGTCAACTCTGTACGTTTGATGAGGTTGCCCAGGCGGTGTATGCCGCAGATAAAGTAGCGGATCACCGTGACCCGCTGGCCGTGCTTGCGCGCCGCCTCCGGCAGCGTCTGTCCGAACTGGTGCCGGATCAACCGGTCCTCCTGCGGATTTATAAGGGACGCGGTTATCGGCTCGGATTTCCGCCGGAACCCTGACCCGACTTTCGTATGGCGCAATCAGCGTATACGTATGCTCCGGCACCTGGTTGCGCCGACTGCTCTTACTGGTGATCACCCCGGCGGTACTGCTTCGTCCGCGCCGGTTTTACTCCTCAAGAGACCCCCAGATCGTGTGATATGACATACTGATCCGCTGTTGATCGGATAGTGTCCGGCGTATGCCGGGATGCGCTCATCGCATCGCGCGGTCGTGACCTCTATACTGGAGAAGAGATTGGGTTCTCCTCCCCCATCCGCATGCTATACGCCCTGTCCGGCACATACGCTCAGCTATACATGGAAAGGACACCTTGATGACGGACCATGATGTGACACCCATCGATACCCTGGCGTCCATCCTTGATCAGCTCCTCAAACCGGCGCTTCGCCGCTGGGGACGGCATACCTCCACTGACTATCCCGCGTTTCAGACCATTGTGGCCTTGCGCCTGGCATGTGTGGAGGATATGGCAATCCGGTTAGTCAATGCCGAGGCGCAGCAACGTCAGGTCCATGACAGCGACCGCCGGCGCGCGGTCTGGTATTGTGTCCGCGACGCTGTGACCTGCCTGCGACCGCCTGCCAGTGCGCTATCGCCAGAAGTCCAGGCGGCCCTCGCTACCCTGCCACAGCAGCCATGGCCCCGAGATCTGCCGGTTCCGCAGGAGTGTCATCACTACCTCATGCTCTCTCTCGCCTATGTCGCCAAATCGCATACGAACCAGGAACTGGCAGCCATGTTTGCGGTTTCGGTACGCAGCATCGCCTCTATTCGCAACCAGGCGATTGCCGTGGTTGCCCGACAGCTCGCCGGGTGGGAAGCCAGTTGCCGGCAACGGGGAACCGAACGCTTAGATTTACCCACATCTGTTCGGGTTAATCAGCATAGGAATCGCCAGGATTAAACGACAGTCCGGGCAATTCATTGGTGTGGCACATTCGTTGATCCATGCGCAAGGAGACGCTTTCCATGAAACGTGCAATGATCCAGGTTATGGCCGTTCTGCTGGGATTGAGCATACTGCTGGTTCCGCAGTCAGACGCGCAAACCACCCATCCCCGGCCGGACGCACTGCCCGGCGATGTGACAATCGGCAGCGCACCCGCAGCATCCGAGCCGGCACTCGCGTCAACCCACAATCCGGATACGCTGTTTGGGGTGATTGAAAATGGTAAGACCACCATTGCTCTGCGGGTGTGTAGTGCGGGACCACACTTCCAACTGCGCTCGGAGAGTGTCGGGCAGTGGATGACCGAGGTGTTCTACCGTACGCAGGCGGAAGGTGGATGCTCACCCAGTCCCACCAGTTGGCGGCGCATGGTGTACAACATTGATGCCGGTGGGGGGGAAACGTTTCGTATCTATGTCACGGCCTACGAGAGCCGACTTGATGAGGCCACATTTATGCAGCGCGCGCGGCGCTATCGCTGCACCGTGCCCAGCCCGGGGCAGGTGACATGTGACCGTGAAACTGTGACCGCACCGCATATCCAGATAGACGAACCGGCTGCCGGGCAACCGGTATCAGGGAGTATGACAGTGCGGGGATGGGCCGTAGACCGCGCATCCGGGAATGGGCCGGGAGTGAGCGATGTGCATGTGCGGGTCAATGGTACCCTGATCGGCGCAGCAACCTATGGTGATCAGCGCACCGATGTAGGGAGCTACCTGGGAGATTCCCGTTTTACGCCTTCAGGGTATCATCTGACGGTAGACACCCGCACGGTTGCCAATGGGACGGCAACGCTTCAGATTGCAGCGCGCAGTCGTCTCACCGGCAAGTGGCACACGCAAGAACGTCACATAACTATCGACAACCCGACTGTCCCACCCGACGCAACCCACCGTGAAACACGGTTGCGTGGCAAGGCCGAGTATGGACAGACCACCATCTTGTTACAGATCTGTGGTACCGGCCAGAACTACCGTTTTCGTTCAACCCGAAGCGACTCCTCGATCCTCTGGGATCGGACCTATGGCACTATCGATGGGTGTACTCACGAATACCGGGCCGTGATCAACGCCAGTGTCGGGAGCAGCTTCCACTTCTACTCCACGGTGATGGATGGGACGCTATCCGATGCTGACTTTCTGGCGCAGGCAAAGCAGCATACATGTATTGTTGATGCGGTCGGCCAGATTCGGTGTCAGGTAGGAACTGAGCCACCTGAGCCAGGCAATCGTCTGCCGGGTGGGGGAACTACGGTAAATCAGGGACACGGATTTGACACTTGCGCCGCACCGGATCTGTCCACGATGGGACGCTGGGTCCAGGCGAGTCCTTACCGCACTATCGGGATTTATATCGGTGGGTCGAGTCGGGCCTGTGCTCAGCGCAATCTGAATAGCACCTGGATTCACCAGACGGCCGAACAGGGATGGCACTTCATCCCCATCTGGGTTGGTCCGCAGGCGGCCTGTAGCGGGTTTCGCTCACGCCACAGCATGGATCCGGCGACTGCCTACAACCAGGGCAAGCATGAGGCACGCCAGGCTGTTGCTGCTGCCCAGAACCTTGGTCTGACGGATGCCGACGGCAC
Source organism: Chloroflexaceae bacterium (assembly GCA_034437035.1). Taxonomy (GTDB): domain Bacteria; phylum Chloroflexota; class Chloroflexia; order Chloroflexales; family Chloroflexaceae; genus CAKZQX01. The sequence continues at coordinate 8,023 of DAOTUI010000026.1, read as the reverse complement.
GGGCACAATCATCTATTACGACATGGAGAACTTCGACACTACTAACGGCGCCTGCCGTACCGCCGTCCGATCGTTTCTGTCGGGATGGGTTGCAGAAATACATGCGCAACAGAACCAGGCCGGTATTTATGGATCAGCCTGTGCATCGGCGGCCAGCGACTGGGCCGGCATGGATCACCCGCCCGATAGCGCCTGGTTGGCCGCATGGCACCGCTACCGCTATGATCCGTCGGTTTCCGTGTTTGGTGTGCCATGCGTTGCAGATAGTCTCTGGGCCAATCACCAGCGAATTCGGCAGTACACCGGTGGTCATACCGAAACATGGGGTGGCATACCGATAAATATTGATGCCAATCGTCTGGATGGCATTGTGGTAACCATTCCGAATCAGGCCCTGGTTACCGGTATACCGGAGACCCGGGGGGCAGCAACGTCGGCAACCGTCATCGACCAGGCAGACCCTGCGGTAGGCCAGATTGAGCGGATGCACCTGGTTGCCGACAATCAGGGCTGGATCATCCGGGATCAGCATGTCCTCTGGACCCAGGATGGTGGACATACCTGGACGGATATAACGCCCACAACGGACGCCACCCTGACGGTGTACAATGCTGCCTTCATGGATCCACGCCAGGGATATCTGGTGGGAGCCGTGATTAGTGGAGAGCACCTGCGCCTGACCATCTGGACCACGCAGGATGGGGGTGGTTCCTGGCAGACAACGACCGTCTCTGAGCTTCACCTGCGCGAAGACATGCTGCCACGCAGTGCAACGCTTGATGTCATTGATGCACAGCATGCATGGACTGCAATAACCCTGGCTACCAGTGCCAATTTCAGTCAGGGCATCCTGTTTGCCACGCAGGACGGGGGCACAACCTGGACGCAGCATGCGCTGCCAATGGGTGGGACGATACACTTCCGTGATGGGTCAACCGGATGGCTCGTCGGGGGACCACTGCACGGACAGGTTGCTATCACGCATGATGGAGGGCATACCTGGGAGTCCCAGGAGATTGTCCCGCAAACGGCGACCGACGAATTGCCGGTCTATGGCCGTCCAACCCTTCTTTCCTCCATGGAGGGACTGTTCCCGGTTGCCTATACCGGGGCCGCCGAGCCCCGTGTGGAGCTGTATCGCACCCAGGATGGCGGCACAACATGGGAACTGGCGGAAACAGTTGCCATGGATCAGGCAGCGGCACCGGGAACTCCGGTGGCACTTGATATCATTGACGCGACTACCTGGGCGATTACCAGGAGCGATACCGCAATCAGTCTGCCGGAGAGTACCGTTGAAACAACATTTATCACCCCGGACCATGGCTGGGCACGCACCGTGACCGGGACATGCCATCCGGCAACCGATGATAGTGCAGCAGTGGTACAGTCGTGTCATCTCGAAACGGCGCTCCTGCAGACCAGGGATGCCGGAACAACATGGACAGCAATTCACCCCGAAACGACGTCAATGGTCTATTTGCCACTGGTTGTCCGGTAACCGCGCCTGGCACCGGGAAATAACCCGGCGGCACCCGATGTTCGCTCATCGGATGCCGTCGGGTACGTCTGATCCTGCTACAGCTCCCCATACGATCTGCCATCCCTTCTCACCCACTCCCTGGACCAGTCGAATGTATGCCATAACCTTCATTGGCCGGTGTACCACTATCAGCGAGGTATGGATAATCTTTGCACTTCGTTGCAGATCAGCGCACGTCAGTGCAGGGTAAAGGGGCTTGCCAAACGGCAGTGGTTTGATTATTGTAGAGAGCGTACGGATACGCATCGTAACGTCATCGCAAATCCTCCATACACCAGGCAGCGTATTCCCACACCTGGCGTCATCATCACCTGCTGCGTCACTGCATGCCATGGATGTACCAGTGTTCTGTTGTGCATGGACATGGTATATGTCCGTGTCGCTTTTTTCCTATGTGTGCGTAAAACGAGACTGCATAGCCAGACACAGGTTGGTACCTGTGAGTGCGCATAGCACGCGCGGGTTGGGTTGCCCTGCGTTAGAAACGGTGTGCTGATGCATCACATCTGAGTTTTCCGTCTGGTTTTGTGTGCTCCTTGTGTGATTGCTGATGTACATACTGAGGCTGAGTTCGATAGGCTAGATACTCCTACTGATATGTGAGGTGCTGGTGTGAATCTGCGACGTGTTCATTTGCTTCACCTGCTCGTTCTGCTGTCACTGCTGTGTGGTACAGTTCCCTGGCAGGCTCCCCGCGCGGTGTATGCCGCGCCGATGACGCCGACCCAGTCACTGCGCACGCAGATGCAACCTGCTCATCAGCAGCCTGACGGGGAACGTGCGTCTCGCACACGTTCAGATTCCCAGAGATCATTTGGACCACCAGTCCAGCCCGACATTCAACTGACCCGGTACGAGCACCCGGCAGTTATTGCACCCGCCGCCATATCACCGGCACCAGAAGCCCGACTAAACAGGCCCGACAGCACGCCGGCAGAACCGGCAGGCATGACCCGCAACGTTGTTGCAGCACCGGATAGCACACCGACGCCCCAGGCTACAGCGTCGTCTGATTCCGTGACCCGCGCTGAGACACGTACGCAAACCAGGCAGAACCCGGCGGCCCAGACCCACATCTATCTACCGCTCATTCAATCGGCAGGCACAGGTCGCACCACCGAGGTCAAAATAACCTCCGATGGAGGCCAGCTTCGTTCGCCTGATGGTCGCGTGCAACTGGATGTTCCGGCGGGCGCAGTAAGCGAGGATGTCTGGATCACGCTGACACAGGGAGGAGCACACCCACCGATTGGCGCACGTCACAGCCTGGGCGTTTTCTTTGAACTGACGGCGCGGACAGCTGATGGGCAACCAGTGACACAGTTTGCGCAGCCGTTGACGTTACGGGTGCGCTATACCTCTGGCGCAGGGATGACCGACAGCACGAATGGTCTGTTCTATTACGATGAGCAGCAGCAACGCTGGCAGGCGTTGGAAACCAGTGACGATGCAGCAACCGGGTTGCTAACGGCAACTACGGATCACTTTACGCAGTTTGGGGCGTTTGCCGCACCAGCCGCCGGGCCATGTACTCCTGCGCCGGGCGAAGGAGCAGATGGGACAGCAATATCTGCTATTGAATCAACGTTCAGCGATCAGGGACTGGGTTGTCCCAGCGGGACAGCCTATCAGTGGGGTGGGGCGTGGTCGCAAGACTATGCAAATGGCGTTGTGGTCTATAACGGTAGTCAGGGTGCCGCGTATGTTGTTGAGGGTAACTACCGTGATGCATACGCCGCTGCGGGTGGACCGGGTGGATTTCTGGGATTGCCAACTGAGCACTCGAGCAATGCCGGCTTACCACCTGATTACTATCAAGACTATAGCAGTAATTTCACAGGTACGCCGATTCAAAAATTTGAGCGTGGTTTTGTGGGACTCAACAATGGAAATTGGGAAGGAGCACGACACTATCCTCTTATCTGTAGTGTTAATGCAACAGTTATAGATGTTGAGGTCGAAGTTCCAGCAACACCGGAAAATCCTGATCCTGATCCGGCATATATTTACAAAAAGAAAGTATCCATTATAACTAGTGGCATTGCGGATCCGGGAAATCCTGGTAATGATTCATTTGCGGATGCTTTCCTTGACGGGATTAACGAAACAAGTGGGGCAGCTATTGGCGGATTCATGTCTTCTTCAGGAAATGGATTTGTCTATGAAATTCCCGATTTGCTTGATGCTGGAGATACAATCCGTTTCTGGGCTGATGTACGACGTGCAAGTGATAATCGGTTTGGGTATGCACCCAGAGATAATATAGTTAACTTTAATCAGTTCACGTTTTCCGTCCCAAGCGGAACTGGCCCCATCTCTCTTTTTAATGATTGCAATAATGCCACACTGCCAGGTGGCACACCCATTTCTATCCCAGCCGACACCACCCCACCAGTTATCGGCGAACCTACACTCTTCCAGGATGGCATGGGGAATGTCTCATTCCGGGTAAAAGTTACCGACAATCGGGCGGTCGCCAGTGTGACGCTGACGGTGGATGGTGTGGACTATTCTATGTTGCCAATTGGTAACGACATGTATGAGGTTGTTGTATATGGCCTGAGCGTTGGTCCCCACACTTTTGAAATCAATGCCGTCGATGCATCCGGTAATGCAGCTACGCCGGTAGCCGGCACCTTCAAGATTGAAATGAGCGGCTACTATGGTGAACTAGACTGGCAGGGCTATAGTCCCGATCCGGTCAATACCTACATCGGTAACTATATCTACCACTACACTGACATCAAAATCAATGAGCCGGGGCCGGACCTGCTACTCGAGCGCTTCTACAATGCACAGAGCGGCTCCACCGGGTTGTTTGGTCGCGGCTGGACAACGCTCTTCGATGTGCATCTGGTCGAAGTTGATAACCTGCTCTTCAGCGGGGCGCAGGTGCGCTACTCCAACGGACGCACGGTCAACTTCCCGGCCAACGGCAGTGGCTTCGACCGCGCGCCAACCGTGTTTGATGAACTGACGCGCAACGGGAGCGGGTATATTCTGACTCGCACCGATATGAGCCGCTATTTCTTCGATGATCAGGGTCGCCTGACACAGGTTGAGGACCGGAGCGGTAATACACTCACACTGACCTATACGGGTGACGCACTCAGCCAGGTAGTTGGCAGCAGTGGTCGCTCGCTCACCTTCACCAGCAATAGCGATGGTCTGGTCGAACAGGTGGACGGGCCAGATGGCCTGACACTTACCTACACCTACAACGGTGATGGCCAACTCACCAGCATGACCGATGGCAATGGTGTCACTGTCAATTATCGCTATGATGCAGATCATGGCTTGATTGGTCTGCAAACACCGGAAGGACATGACTTTGTAGCCGAGCAGCAGTTTGATGCGCAGGGCCGCGTTACTTTCCAGCGCGTGGGCGACAACTTTATCAATCGCTTCACCTATGATGATGCCAATCGGACGACGATTCTGACCGATACCTACGGCAATACCATCACCTATCGCTATGACGAGCAGGGGCGGTTGATCGAGCAGATCGATGCGTTTGGGAACAGTGAGACCTGGACCTACAACGATGATAACCAGCGCACGAGCTACACGGATCGCAATGGTAATACGACCCGCTACGACTACAATGCGCAGGGTGATCTGATCGAGGAGATTGATGCGCTGGGTGGCGTGACAACCCATGCCTATGACCGCAACCATAATCTGCTCAAGACCACCGATGCGCTTGGTCGGGTCACCGAGTACGCGTATGATGCGCAGGGTCGCCGCACGGCGATCATCAATGCCCTGGGTGAGCGTACCGAGCTGCGCTACAACCCGCAAGGCCAGATAATCGAGCAGATCAGCCCGCGCGGCTTCAGTACCACCTATGCCTATGATGCCGAAGGCAACCTGATCAGCGAAACCGATGCACTGGGCGGTGTCACCCGACACGACTATGACCCGCAGGGCCGGCGCGTCAAAACAGTTGATGCCAATGGGCATGCCACTACTTTCACCTATGATGCCAATGGCAATCTGTTAACCATGACGGATGCCAACGGCAATACCACCAGCTACAGCTATGATGCCAATAACAACCGCATCAGTGAGACGGATGCGAATGGCAATACGACGACCTATGACTACAACAACCTGGATACACTGCTGACGACCACGGCACCCGATGGCGGCGTGACAACGATCACCTACGACGATATGAACAACCGCATCGCGGAGACCGATCCGCTGGGGCATACCACGCGCTGGGGTCTGGATGCGACCTATCGGGTGATCAGTGAAACCAACGCCATTGGTGCGACCACATTGTATCAGTACGATCCGCATGGAAATCGTATTGCCGTGACCGATGCCAACGGGCACACGACCCGCTATGAATTTGATGCGCTCCATCGCGTGGTGCAGATCATCGATCCGCTGGGGAATGTGACCCGCTACACCTATGATGCGGTTGGTAATCGCACCAGCGAAACCAATGCCCTGGGTGCAACAACGATCTATGAGTATGACGATCTCAACCGCGTCTGGCGTGAGACGGATGCCAACGGATTCAGCACCACCTACACCTATGATGCAGATGGCAACCGGACCAGCATCACCGATGCGCTGGGCAACGTCACCCGCTTTGACTACGATGCCCTCAATCGCACAATCAGTGAGACCAATGCCCTCGGACACACCACGCGCTCTGCCTATGATGCCGTGGGCAACCGGGTAGAAGTGATTGATGCGCGGGGCTTTGTCACCCGCTCGGAGTATGATCCGGTCAACCGGCTGATTCGCCAGACCGATGCGCTGGGCCAGACAACGCTGTACACCTATGATGCCGTGGGCAACCAGATTGCCATGCGGGATGCCCGCGGGCATGTCACCCGCACCTCCTACGATCTGATGAACCGCCCGGTGGAGGTGATCGATGCAGTGAACAATCGGACGCATACCGCGTACGACCTGGCGGGGCGCCGCATCAGGACCACGGACGCGAATGGTCACACGACGCTGTATCGCTATGATGCGGTTGGTCGCACCATCGCGGTGCGCGATCCACTGGGCTTTGTCGAGCGCTACACCTACGATGCCGTGGGCAATCAGGTCAGCCTGATCACCAAGAATGGACACAGCACGCGCACCGAGTATGATGCCCTGAACCGGATTGTGGCTCAGACCAACGCGCTCAACGCGACCACACGCTTTGTCTACGACGCAGTGGGGAATGAGATTGCGCGGATCGATGCCAACGGCCATACCACCACGTATGCCTATGATGCCCGCAATCAGCAAGTGGAAGCGGTGAATGCACGTGGCTTTGGTACCCGTACTGAGTATGACGCGCTGGGACGCGCCATTCGCACCACCTTTGCCGATGGATCGACGGTCACGCGCGCCTATGATGCGGGTGGGCACCTGGTTGCGGAGCGGGATGCCGAGGGTTTTGTGACGCAGTATGCCTACGATGCTGCCGGGAACCAGACGGTGATCACCGACAGTCTGGGCGTTGCCACCGAAACCACCTACGACGCGCTAAACCGCCCGGTCAAGGTCGCCGATAGCCTGGGCACCATCCGTGAGACCGCCTACGATGAGGTTGGCAATGTCATCAGCCAGACCGATGGCAACGGGAATACCACGCGCACCGCATATGATGCGCTCAATCGCGCAGTGCGCATAACCGATGCTGCCGGTAATGTGATGACCACCAGCTATGACTCCGTGGGCAACCGGATTACTGTCACCGATGGCAACGGCAATACCACCGCATTTACCTACGATGCCCGCAATCAGATGATCGCCACCACCGATCCGCGTGGGCATATGACGAAGCGAGACTATGACGGAATAGGGCAGCCAGTTTATGAAATTGACGCGCTCGGCATTGTCACCGCCAACGAGTATGATGCCGCCGGGCAACTGGTAGCAGTGACCCTGAACTACAATCCGGCGGCGCTGGCCGATGCGCAGACCAATGTCACGACCCGCTATGAATACGATGCGGTCGGCAATCGCATCAGCATCACCAACCCGAACGGCAGTACGGTGACATTCACCCCGGATGAACTGGGTCAGCTTGTGGCCGAGACGGATGCGCTGGGCCACACCACCCGCTACCGCTACGATGGTGTTGGCCGCCAGATCGAGCGCCAGAATCCGGACGGAACCAGCATTGCCTCGGACTATGACCGCAACGGCCTGCTGCTCCGCGAGACCCATTCCGACGGCACGGTGGAAGAACGGGTCTATGACGGCAACCGCAACCTGCTGGAACTGCGCGACAACACCGGGGTGACGCAGTATGCTTATGACGAACGCAACCGTCCGCTGCGTGAGGAGAGCGACCGCGGGCGCATCAGCTACAGCTACGACGGCGCGAACAACCGCACCAGCATTACCTATGCCGATGGTCAGACGGTGCAGTATGCCTACGACGCCAATACCTGGCTTGCCGGCGTCACCAATCCGGATGGTAGCACAACCACCTACGAGCGCGACGGGGTGGGGCAAGTG
>DAOTUI010000025.1:0-7870 GCA_034437035.1 Chloroflexaceae bacterium | reverse complement strand
GATCCGCGTGGGCATACCACGAAGCGGGACTATGACGGAATGGGGCAGCCCGTCTATGAGATTGACGCGCTCGGCATTGTCACCGCCAACGAGTATGATGCCGCCGGGCAACTGGTAGCCGTGACCCTGAACTACAATCCGGCGGCGCTGGCCGATGCGCAGACCAATGTCACAACCCGCTACGAATACGACGCGGTCGGCAACCGCATCAGCATCACCAACCCGAATGGCAACACCATCACCTTTACGCCAGATGAGGTAGGGCAACTGGTGGCCGAGACGGATGCGCTGGGCAACACCACCCGCTACCGCTACGATGGTGTTGGCCGCCAGATCGAGCGCCAGAATCCGGACGGAACCAGCATTGCCTCGGACTATGACCGCAACGGCCTGCTGCTCCGCGAGACCCATTCCGATGGCACGGTGGAAGAACGCGTCTTTGATGGCAATCGTAACCTGCTGGAACTGCGCGACAACACCGGGGTGACGCAGTATGCCTATGACGAACGCAACCGTCCGCTGCGTGAGGAGAGCGACCGCGGGCGCATCAGCTACAGCTACGACGGCGCGAACAACCGCACCAGTATTACCTATGCCGATGGTCAGACGGTGCAGTATGCCTACAACGCCAATACCTGGCTTGCCGGCGTCACCAATCCGGATGGTAGCACAACCACCTACGAGCGCGACGGGGTGGGGCAAGTGCTGCGCCAGGTGAATGGCAATGGTACCGTGACCACGCACCAGTATGACGCGGCCAACAATCTCCTGCTGGTCGAGACCCGTCAGGGCGATCAGGTAATCAGCAGTGTGGCCTACGACTACAATGCGATCAACCAGCGCACGCAGAAGACCACGGTGACCGCTGTCGGCACCCCGACCAGCGTAACCGAGACCTATGAGCAGGATGCCTTACGCCGGCTGGTGGCAGCGACTGACAGCACCGGAGTGCAGACCCGCTATCGCTATGATGCGGCGGGCAACCGCCTGGCCTGGCAGAGCAACGATGATCCACGCACCAGCCAGCCCTTCGACGCGCTGGATCTGGTCTTCAGCTACGATGCCGCCGACCAGCTTGTGCAGGCGGCGGATCAGGTGACGAACGAGCAGACTGCCTATGCCTACGATGCCAACGGCAACCGCATCGAACGGCGCGACCAGGACGATGGCACCGTCTACCACTATGATGTCGAGCACCGCCTGGTTTCCGTCGAGACCTTTGCGGTCAATGACAGCGGTGACCCGCGTGAAATCGCGGCGATGCGCTACGACGGGCACGGACGGCGGGTGGCGAAAGCCGAGGCGCAGGGAACCGGCAGCAGTCTCAAGACCACGGCCTATCTCTACGATGGTCTGAACCCGATTGCCACCTACGAAACCTGGCACAGCGCCTACACCAACCTGTACCGCGCCGAGGGCGGACGCATCCTGAGCATGGATCACCGCGCCGGGGATGCCGCAAACGGGAGCGCCTGGTTCACCCAGGATGCGCTGGGCAGCACCGTGGCGCTCACGGACGAGCGTGGCGACGGTACCCTGGCCTATCGCTACGATGCCTACGGCAGCCTCACCATGCACGCCGGATCATCCGATGTGGACAACGCCTTCACCTTCACCGGCCAGGAGTTGGACGCGAGCACCGGCCTGTACCACTTCCACGCCCGCGACTACGACCCGGCGACGGCAACCTGGCTGACCCGCGACCCCTACCGCGGCACACCTGACGACCCGCAGAGCCTGCACCGGTATGGCTATGTCAAGGGCAACCCGGTGAATTTGTGGGATGCGTGGGGGTATGCGGCGCAGGGTGGGACGTATGGGAAGAACCCAGAACCAATATCACCTTTTATCGAGGCCATTCTCAAGCTTGGGAGTGCTTGGACTTTTGAGCGTAAGTGGGAACTAGGCACCCCGAAGCTGCCAGAATCCTGGCCACTCCCGAAGCAAATTGCTGATCTCGTTGACAACAAGATTCCCAAGATCGAAATTAATGCTCTCGTGGGAATCTCAACAGAGGAGTACACGCAGCACAGCGTTGGAATAGCTGTCGATGGGAACTTCTACAGCACCGAAGAATGCCTTAATGCCAAATTCTATGGCAAGCTTGAGGTTGTCGCTCAAGTCCCAGTGGGTAGTTGGTGGATTGTCACTTTCTATACAGGTGTTGCAGCAGAGGGAGGTGTCGAAAGTTCGTTTAAGGTTTGTCGTACTCATCTCCATACGTATGATGGAGAGTCCAAAGTTGGAAGTGGCCATCTGCAGGGAGGTACCGTCAGTTTTGTCGGACAGGCACGTGGCTTCATAAAACTTGAGGTAGATGCCTTAATAGCAAGAGGCTCTTTGGAAGCAGGGCTCAAGGCTGATATCGAGATTCCTATTTTTGAGTTCGGCAAACTCGAACGTTGTGACACTCCGACAGCATGTATCGTCGATCATCTTCAGGTTATGATAACCCCAGGAGCATATGGCAAAGTTGAAGGAGGTACACAAATTTTTGGGCCTGACCTCCAGGGAAACGGAGAATGGTCTGCAAGTTTATCACCCGTTCAGATTAGTGTCGTCAACATTTTTAAAGACTTGTTTCGCTAATGTTTGTTTCCTTTAGAGGGCTATGTTGTTCTTTTCCCTCGATCATTACTATAGTGGACGTTGGTTCATTAAACGGGTATCACAACCTCACACCTCACCACGCCGTTGGGCAATCAATATCTCGCTCACCGGCATGCCAGGCAGCGCGGGAGGTGGCTGGCGCGCCCGATCCGGCGGTTCGGGCGCAGAGGTTGACAAGTGATGGATGCGACCAGTGTTGCGCAAGACCTGGATCACCTGGTTTGTCCGCGCCGGATCATCCCGCTGCTGGCGGATCTGTGCCAGGCCCAGGTGTAATGCCGTGCGCAGGTCGTTTTCGTCAAGGCCTTCCAGCCACGCAGACGGTACGGTTATGGTGATAACAGTGGTATCGGTATTCATGGGTATACCTTCCTAAAGTAATTCCGCATTCGACGTAGTGCTGCCTTATGAATTTTGAAAACTTAATCCAGGTACGCGGGAGTCCCGGCTTCAGCCGAGGGGATTCATGCACCGGCTAAAGCCGGAACTCCAGGGAAATGCGGATCGTAACTGTTTTCTGAAAATTCATCAGAATATAAAGGATTGCTATTATATGAGCATAGGAATAGGAAATGGCTTGCCTACACTATCCCGCCGGAGTTCAACCGGAATATATGCGGGCGTCATCCCTGCGCCTCAAGTGCATCCAGCGTCGGCAGGCGTTGCCCGCGCCACTTTAACAGCACATAGGCGTAGGCTTTGCGCAACATCAACCGGTCGGCGTCCTGGTGCAGTTGCGCCAGCGTTGCGCGCCCGGCATCGGGTATGGTTCCGGCCTGCTGCTGTTCGCGCAACTGGAAAAACTGTTCCTGCTGCTCAGGTGACATCATCTCGCGCGCAACCTGCCAGAGCGCGGCATCGTCCAGCGCTTCCAGGGCAATCAGGCTCGCACGCATGGCATCGGGGACATCATCGGGGAGCGGGGGTACGCCGGCAGCCAGGGTCTGCACAACAACCTGTTCCAGCGAGTGGTTGGTCAGTGTGGCTAACCGCTCCAGGCGCTGATACAGGCGTGCAGGAATATGTATTGCAACCGTCTGTTCTGTCATAACATCATTTCCTTACGCGGTTCAATCCTATCTGGGAATGTATCAGACATATATCTGATATTCATTATATCGCAGGAGTTACGCGAAGATCCAGCATTAGAACCACATTGTCATGGTGAGCGGCGCGAACCATCTCGCTGATTCCGCAGTGCGGTGTGTTGAGATGCCTCCCGGGGCATGCCCTGAGCAGCGCGAAGGGGTCAGCATGGCATGGGGATTCGTTGTTATGGTGACACGAAGTACGCGGTGGCCCAACCATGAAAAACACTGTCATGGTGATCGGCGCAAACCATCGCGCTGAGTCCACCATGCAGCACGTTGAGATGCTTCCTATCGTCAGCATGACATGGGGCTTCGTTGGCGCACAACATAGCAGTCTGCACCGCATACATCCGGTTCTTCGCGCGCAGTGCCAGGTTCTCAGTTCTCGGTTCTTCACGCCAGGTTCTCAGTTCTCAGTTCTCGGTTCTTTTTCTCAGTTCTTTAGCTACGGGGGCTCACGTATGAAATCACTCGCTCATCGCACACCGCGCCTATCACTGGTGCTGGTGATCATGCTGGCGCTGGCTATGCTGACGACCGCCGGCCCGCCGACCCGCGCCGCCGCCGACTGCACCGGCCCGCTGCACCCGAAATCCGCCGCCGGGGAGATGCCGCCCGCCTGCGGGCTGGACCCGGACGCGCCCGCCCCGGCAATGCTGGCTTCCCTGGTAGATTTTCTCGGTCCCGCGATCAACACGCGCGTCGGCAGTTGGGCACAACTCGTTACTGCGGCTGACCTGAACAACGACCAGGTGGATGAAGCGGCGGTCGGAACGGCCGACAACTTTGACCCGGCCAACGACTGGCAGATTCATCTGCTCAAGCAGTTTGCTGATACCTTTGAGCACATCCAGCAGCGCCCCGCGCGGAAATACGCCGAAGCGATCACTGCCCTCAATGCCAACCACGATGGCCTGATGGACCTGGTGGTGGCCGGGGCGGATGGCGTGCTGCTGTTCACCCAGGCCGTCACCGGGACGCTACCGCTGAGCGAGCCGATTGAGGTGTTGACCGGCACGTCGGTGGATGCGCTGGCGGTGGGCGATGTCAATGGTGATCTGCATCCCGATCTGCTGGCGATTGCGCCGGAGGACGATACCATCCTGGCCTGGACCAGCCACCCCACCGGGTTGAAGGCCTCCCCGCTGGAACTGGACTACCCGACCGACGGCTACAGCGCGCTGGCAGTGGGCGACCTGAACAACGACGGGTTTGATGACCTGGCCGCGCTGCGCGGCTCCGGTTATGCAACCGACTCGGTGGTGGTCTTCTTGCAGGCCAATGGCAGCTTCCCGGTTAGCTTTAAGCTGACCCCGCAGACCGGCGGTTTCCTGCCGCACAGCCTGGCCGTCGGCGATGTCACCGGCGATGGGCTGGACGATCTGGTGGTGACGGCGGGCGGCAATACGCCCCATGCCTACCTCAACGTCTTCCCGCAGCAGGTGACGGACGCGACCACCACGCCGCCAACCTCCAGCCTGGCCGACCATCCCGTCGTCTATGATGCCTATCACCTGCCCGGCGCGGTGCAGATCGGCGACATCAACCACGATGGGCGTGCGGATGTGATCGTTGCCAACGACTCCTGGCGCACCATCGGCGTCTACACCCAGGCGGCGGACGGCACGCTCAATCCCTACGCAGTAGCGCAGATTCCCTACAACAGCCGCTATCGTCCAAATGCGCTGGCCCTGGGTGATTTTGACGGCAACGGCGGGATGGATGTCGCTGTGGTCGGACGCGATCCCGGCCTGACCGTGCTGCCCAACACCGGCACCGCACCGGTGGCAACCATCAGCACCCCGCCGGACGCGGCAGTCATCCCGCCCGGCAGCCTGACCGTTACCGGCACCACGACCACCGGCACCACGGCAGTTGCGGTGCGCGTCAAAGGATTGACCGCCTGGCAGCCCGCCACGCTGACCGGCACTACCTGGGAAATCACCATTGATGATATCCCGGATATCGGGCGCTCCTGGTGGATCGAAGCCCGCGCCATTGCCGGAACACGCTATCAGGCACCTCCGGCTCGCCACCGTGTCCAGGTGCTCGGCCGCGTGACGGACGGCATTCTGGTGCTCTACACCTTTGAGGAGAGGACGGGAGACACCGTCTTTGACGTGGGCGGTATTGGCGATCCGCTCAATCTGGAGATTGCCGATCCGGCGGCCGTACGCTGGGAAGATGGTCGCCTGGTCGTCACCGATCCGACGATCATTGCCTCGGCGGAAACGGCCGGCAAAATCTATGATGCTGCCCGCGCCACGAACGAGCTGACGGTCGAAGCCTGGGTAATCCCGGCGAATAGCACCCAGGATGGCCCGGCGCGCATCGTCACTATCTCGCACACCTCGCCGAAACAGAATGTCTCGCTCGGACAGGGGCTCTGGGGCAACCAGCCGTCCACCCTCTACAACGTACGCCTGATGACGACCAAAGCTCCGAACAGCCATCGCGCACCGATGACGACGCCGGAGGGGTCACTCACCACCGGGCTGACCCATGTAGTGTTCACGCGGGATAGCAGTGGGGTTGCGCGCATCTATCTCAACGGGGTAGAAGTCGCGGAGGAGGAGATCGGCGGCGATTTCTCCAACTGGGAGGATATCTATCCGCTGGCGCTGGCGAATGAGGTCAAGGTGCCGCGCCCCTGGTTGGGAACCTTTGACCTGGTAGCGGTCTACGAGCGCGCCCTGACGCCGGCGGAAGTCACGCAGAACTTCCAGGCCGGGACCGGCACGCCGCCCGCCCCCATGCCGGACAAACCGCTGGTCGAGGAACTTACCATCAACAACCGGGCCGACAGCACCGCCGACCGCGAGGTGACGCTGCATATCACCGCCACGGCCGCAACGCCGGAACGGTCAATCCAGTCGGTGCTGATCAAAGAGTATATGGTTGACCAGACCAGCGGGCACTGGATCGAGGCCCAGCAGTCGGACTGGCGAGACTATGACGAGACACCGATAACCTATGCCTGGACGCTGGCGCCACCATCGGGCGTGAAGTATCTGCAGGTCTGGGCGAAAGACGACCAGGGCATCGTCTCGCGCTTCCCCTACCAGGCATTCATCAACTACGTGCCGGAGCAGGCGACAGTGGCGGAGGGCGCAGGACGGGTGTACCGCTACGCACTCAACGCCGGCGAGCAGGTGACGGTGCGGGTTGACCCGGCCAGCGGCGATCCGGACCTGACCATCTGGGCTCCCGGTGATATGCAGCAACAACCGCCCTGGGTCAGTAACCTGCGGGAAGCGCCGGATGTCATCACGTTTGCCGCCCCGGTGGATGGCGTCTACCAGATCGAGGTCACCGGGTACACCGCTGCCACGTACAGTCTGACCGTGGAGCACATCCCGGCGGTGCAGGTGGTCAGTCCTGCTGACGCCATCAGCCGGCTGGACCCGGACAAAGCGGTCCGCACGGCGCCGCTGGTGCTGGTTGACAGCGAACCGGCCTTTGCGCAACCTGTCTCTGAACCAATTGATACCGAACGGCAGATCTTCCTGCCGGTCATCATCCGCTAAAGTATCCCTGGCGGCGGGACACCACGTGTGTCCCGCCGCGTCCCGTCTGCGGACCAGCTCCAGTACCGTAGCCCGGCGTACTCCCACAGTCGCCAGTACACATTCTGCTCACAACACCTCCCCCGCCGTCTGCCCCGGCCCACCGATGGCGAAGCGGGTCACATCCGGCATCGTACCCCCATGGCCGGCGCGGGCCACCGCATCCCGCGTGTGGGCCAGCTCCGTTACCAGCATGGCTGCCAGATCAAGTAGGGACGTGACCTCCGCCGGATCGACTGCCTGCCGCGCCGTGAGTGCCGCGCCGCGTTGCGCCAGATCAGCCCGTACCCGGTCCAGGTTCAGCCGTCGCTCCCCGGCAGGGCCGATATCCATCAGCGCTGCCAGGGCCTGTGCCACGGCCCGGGCCTGCGCCGCGTGTGCCCCATAGCAGCCAGCGGTCGCGTCCACGCCCTGCGCTGCTGGGCCATGCAGTTGGATCAGCCCGGCCTGCAGCCGCGCCGCCGTCAGATCCGTCGAGCGTCCCAGATAGACCCCGCGCACCCGCCCGGCACAGCGGGCATAGCCATACCAGAAAGCCTGCTGCCCGCGCGGCTGTTTCCGCGCCGTCAACCGCACCCCCCCGGCGGTGTAGGCAAAACGGGT
>DAOTUI010000024.1:0-22820 GCA_034437035.1 Chloroflexaceae bacterium | reverse complement strand
GGTCTTGTCCTCGCGCAGGATCTCCTGGACGACCTGCGCTTTGAGGGTCGAGCTGTAAACCTTTTTGCTGGTCATGGTAGGTACGAAAACTCCCGGACTCACTGTGCAATTTTCTGGGTCCATTATAGTTGGTCGTTATAGCGGTGAAAAAACTGATCGAGACCGGTGCGCACCGCCTGCGGATGCGGCTCGTCGTGCAGAGAGATATCCTCATACTTGACCGTCCGCCAGAGGCGTTCGACAACGATGTTGTCAAACACCCGGCCGCGGCCATTAGGTTGGGCCACTTCGGTAGGCGTGACGTTGTGGCCGTGGTTGTACTTGCATTGCACTACCCGGCGTTGACCAGCACGCTCAGCGCGCAGATCGATGCCACGGTCACCTGCCCCACTCTGGCGATCCACATTGGGCCACCCGAGATCGCTAAGACCGTGTTGCGCATATGATATGCGCAACACGGTCCCGTTTGTCTCTTGCTGGTCTGTTGGCTAGCTAGCGTACCAGCAGTGGGAGATAGATCGTCTGCTCGGAGGGTAACGGATACTCCGTCGCGTCCGGGTCTACCCGTACCGTGGTATGTACGATTTCCGACACGTTGCCCGCTGCATCGCGGAACTGCGCAAAGACGGTGGCAAGACCATCCTGCGGTTCCAGTGTCCAGGCTTTGGTTGTGGTGTACGGTTCCCAGGCTACATCTTGCATGGTACTGCTGTTGCTCACGCGCATGTCCGTCACGCCGCTGATGCCTTCCGCCGAGGTGGGATCCCGTGCTTCAATACGTTGTTCCGGGTCGGGCGTATCGGAAGCCCAGATTGTCAAATCTACCTCTGGCACGAGAACATTCCTGAACACACCGTCCCCATCGATCTGTACATTCACCATGCCGTGGGGAGCATACGGGTCAACGCGCGGAGTGGCCGAGATGGGCCCCAGTCCCACGGTGCGCCGGGTACCGCTTACGCCAATGACGGTATACCACTGTGGAGTGTCATTCACCACAGTTGTGTCGGTATAGACGCCGCTGATCGGGTCTGGCTCACTCAGCAGGGTAAACGGCCCTTCTGCGGAAGGCGCGCGGTAGATCTGCACGCTGTCCAGGTCGGACCGCGGGCTGAAGCGTACCACAAGCTGCGCATTCCCCGGCTCGACCGCTAATCGCACCGGGGTGAGCGGTTCGCCCTCGGCTGGAACAAACGGGTCGTTGTCGGTGCTGTCGGCCTCGCCATCGTTATCGGTGTCGGCGTCGTTCGGGTGGGTGCCTGCTTCCCATTCGGTCATCGTATCCCAGCCATCATTGTCGTGATCGATATTCGCGTCGGGCGTATTGCGGTCGGTGCCTTTGCGGTCCTCGTACTCGTTGGGCATACCGTCACCGTCATCATCGCCGCTGCTGCGCAGGTGGAACGCCTGTAGATTGCGCCGCGTAAACGCGCCGCCCGGTCCCTCGGCGTTGGCAATGATGGTATAGGAATCAGCGCGTCCGGTACGGTAGAAGAAGTTGGCGTAGATGCCGTCGTTGGCTGCGCCATCGTCGTGCAGTCCGTCGTCGAACAGTTGCACGAGACGCTCGTTGCCTGCCGGGTCGATGATCGTGGCTTCCAGCGTGGCCCCGCTGACAGGCTCGGTATTCCACAAGGTTGCCACGATTTGTATCTGCGCACCCAGTGTCCGGTCAGTAATCGGGTTGACCAGATACGCGTTCAGGCGGGTGTTGCTGCGCGTGGTGGCCTGGATCAGATAGGGTGGGATGGTGGTGTCTGACGCCGCAATATACAGCGTCCAATCGCCGCTCTGGGGCGTGTCTACCTCCCAGATGCGGAGACGGGCATCATCCTGCGTGGGTGTTACAAACTCGCCCGTGGGTGCCTGCAACTCCGGACCTTCGACGCCGCCGACATCGCTGTCGAAGCTGAACAGAATGCGTAGTCCGTTGCTGTTGGCTTCCACCGGAATAGTGATGGTGTCGAGGGTGCCGGCACTAACCGGCCCGGTCAATGTGAAGAATGGTTCCCATCCTTTGTGATCGGCGGCAATCGTGCCATAGATCTCGTCCATGCCCAGTTCAAAACCGGCCTGCGCGCCGGCAAGGTTGGCGCCTTCCTGGTTCCCGCTGGGGTCGATGTAGTGATAGGTGCCCCCGGTGCGGTCGGCAAGTTCTTCCATACGATCCTGATCGGCCAGTTCACCCACGGCGATGGTACTGACCCTGATGCCGGGCTCCAGCGTTTCCAACTCGTCGATAGCACTGTCAAACGCGCGCTCGCCCGCGTTGGAGTTGCCATCGCTCAGCAGTACAATAAACCGCTCACTCAGATCTGAGTCGTCTTCAACGTTGCTCACAATCTCTTGCCACGCCGTTTCGAGGCCATCCCCCAGAGCGGTCGCACCAGCGCCAACCGTGGCATCCAGGGCGGCGAAAATGTCTGTTGCCAGCGGAGATATACTGTACTCTGTCAGGGGGATATCCAGCGTGGCAGTGTCGCCAAAACTCACCAGCCCCATGCGGTCACCAAGCGTAAAACTGTAGACATACTGCCGGACTGCTTGCCGCACCACCTCCAGCCGCCCCGCGGTCATACTGCCCGACCGATCAACGATCAGCATTGCATCGGTAGGCGGGTTATCATTGCGCACCTGCACACTGCGCACGGCGATATCCGCGGTTGTTTGGCCTTCCAGATACGTGTAACTAGCCGTCAGGTCGGCAGCGAGAACCTGGCCGACCTCGACACCGAAGGGCTGCTGCAGTCCGAACCACAGTTGCGTACCGATCCGGGCGCGTCCGCAGAACCGTTCTACCAATACGCCACCGACCTGGAACTGAAAATCATCAAGATCGATGTCGGTGATGGGCTGGTCGTCGAGGCCAGAGATCTCCACCGTTGCCAGGAAGCAGTCGTTCTCACTCACGCGCACGTGGCCCTCACCCTGCGGTGTCAGAATACGTACGTCAGGTGTGAATGCCGTGACCGCATAGTCGAAGGTCACCGCTTGATTGAAGGTGTTCACAATGAGCACCACCTGGTCGAAATCGCGGTTTCTTATCGTCAGCACCTTGCTGGGTGGTCCGAATGTTGATAAATGGCTCGTTGTCTTCAATATTAAAGACATAATAGCGCGCCGCCCAGGGACCAATGGTTACTCCCGATACGTCGGGCCCCGTAAACCTGCCGACATCACGGATAGTGACCAGCGGCGGCCCATAATTGCCGCCCGTGCCCTGATCGACATCGCGGTAGCGATAGCGCGAAGGCACGTCTTCGTCAAGGTCTTTGGCATAGTTGGCAACTACAAAGTCCCTGAATGCGTCTTCGAAGTCATCAGCGTGCCCCAGGTCGGCCAGGGTTTCATTGATCACCGCGATACCGTCGCGGTTGGGGTTGTCGCGTGCGTTTTTCCGGAATTCGGCGACAAAGTTCATGCCATATTCGACATCATTGGTTGGACTGGTGCCGTACTGCTCGGTGAGGTAGGTCCAGAACAGCGCCGCCGAGTAAGAACTGGTCAACAGGTTCTGGCCGGGATTGCTCAGATAGTCCCGGACCTGCCCGACATACCCGGCATAGCCCCCCTCAATATCATCAAAGTGCCGGCAGGTGGTCGGGTCTGACCCCAGGCATGTTTTGTCCTGACTCATGCGGGCCTGCCCTTCCAGCATCCAGCCTTTATCCGGATCGTTAGGTGAGGGATACCAGTACTGCTGGAGGTGGAATAGTTCATGAATGGAGAGGATTTCATTCGCCGGATCACCCTCTCGCCGTTCTTTGTCGAACCAGTATTCCAGATAGCGCGGGGCCAGCGCCATATAATGCAAACTCCCTACCGCACAGCCGCCGCCATCGCACCAGGAGATAATAACCGGCACTTTGTCGAGACCCGCGCGATGGACGCCCGCATCTTCGTCAAAGCCCATGCGCGCAAACGACAGGCGCGCGCCTTCCATGGCTGCTGCTGAGCGTTCCAATGTACGCGGGAGATACAAGTCATTCAGACACGGCTGTTGATTGTCAACCAGTGGGCAGGGGACGGCTTGATCCCGCAGGCGATAGAAATAGCGGAAGTGCTCGGTTTCATAGATGCGCGGCGCGATACACATCTCGCTCGGTTGAGACACCGCGTCGTTTGATGCGCGAAAGGCGCGCAGGCGGTAGTAAAATCGTTCATCGGGATTGATGCGTTCCGAAAAGCGATCATAAATCCCGTCTTCACGCGGCACAACTCGCGCAATCTCGCTAAAGTCCTCATTGCGCGAAGTAGGCGAACGCTCGATGATATAGCCGGTTTCGTCATTGGCGTTATCGTTCCAGAGTAAGACCAACTCGTCGCGTGCATAGCCCTCGCAGATGATCCTGGTGGGTGGTGGCAACGTTCCCTGGGCCTGTGTGGAGAGTATAGGCAGCGCGGCCAGTGCCACACAGACGCCTCCGATCAGAACGACCAGGATCAACCAGTGCCGGAGTGACAGAACGGACAGCGGAGAAATAGTCATAGGGGTACTCACTCCTTGGGTTCATAACCAGGTAAGTACGCTCCAGTGTAGCAGGCAAGCGTCAACACAACGTCAAAATCGGGTGGCAGAAGAACGAGGCCTGCTGAAACCATAGGTGCATGTCGTCCCATCCAGCAGGTCCATGTCGTGACGTTCTCCCGGTCCGCGTCGTGGCAGAACGTCGTTATTCGGCGTACGAATGCCACATCTTCATGCATATCTTACACAATGATGACGACATGCACCGGTGTGTTGATACGACATGCACCTATGGTTTCAGCACAACCGCCCGGTAGTTTCACAGAACTGCCGGGCGGTTGCTCGTTGGAATGGCTACACGAATTTGCCAATCCCCGCAATTATGCTACAGTATGGGGCGCTCCGATTGCCCAACTCAAGAACCACACAACCGAGGATTGAACTATGATGAATGCACGCACCCTGCCTGTGCTCCTGGCCCTGCTGCTCTGGCTCTGCCTCCCCGCCGCGCCGGTAGCGGCCCGGGATGAGCCGGTGATTGCCCCGCCCTTCCGCGCCACCTACTGGCAGAACCAGGGTATGCGCACGCTGGGTCTGGTCCAGTCGCCCCTGCTCGATGTGCAGGGCTATCCCGCGCAATATTTTGAAAAAGGACGGCTCGAAGACCATCGCCAGGAGACGGACGACCCGACCTGGAGGGTGGCCTATGGCCGTTTAACAGCGGAACTGATGGAACAGGCACCACGCCTGCCGGTTAACAACACCGATGTCGCGTATGGCGAGTTGGCGCGCTATGGCGCGGAACAGCAGCCGCCTCCGGCCGGGTTTACCGGCGGCACACTGCCGCTGGCGGACGGCGTCTTTGTCCCGGCGCACCCGCAGTTGCAGCCCGCTCCCGGCTATGTTGTGCCCACCTTCTTCTGGGAGTATATCAACCGCGCGGACCTCTTCCCCAGTGGCTGGCTCTACACGCTTGGCCTGCCGCTGACCCGCGCCTTCGAAGCCGAGTTGATCGACCCGCAGGGCACGCGCCAGACTATCACTATGCAGGCATTTGAGCGCACCGTGCTGACCTACAACCCGCAGAACCCGCCGGCGTGGCAGGTTGAGCGCGGCAATATCGGCACCGATGCGCTGCAGGCGACCGGGCGGATACCGCTGCTGCGGGAGCCTACCCCGCCGCGCTATGTCTTCCCGGTACAGGATGCCGACTGCGACTATGGCCGCTACCACCACGACTATCCCGCAACCGATATCTTCTGTCCCGTCGGTAGCACGTTTGTGGCGACCACCGCCGGCGTGGTTGATTTCGTGCGGGATGTCGATCGCTGGAACCCGGCCACCGACGACCCTGATCAGCGGGGTGGGCTGGCGGTGGCAATTGTGGGCGATGATGGGTTGCGCTACTACGGCTCGCATCTCGCCACCGTCGCCGAGGGCATTACGCCGGGCGTGCGCGTGGCCGCCGGGCAGGTGCTGGGGCAGGTCGGGCGTAGCGGTAACGCGCGCAATACCCCGCCCCACCTGCACTATGGCATCTCCCGCCCAACCACGCCCGATGACTGGCAGGTACGCCGGGGCGAGATCCCGCCCTACGACTATCTCCAGACCTGGGCGCGTGGCGAGATGGTGACACCACAGTTTAGATGAGGAGGTATTTAGCGATGTCAAAGCGATGGTCTGTTCGCCGGGGTTTGACCCTGGCAGGCATAGTGGGACTGCTCATCCTGCTGCCGCTGCTGCCGGCCCGGCCCGCTCAGGCCGAAGCCGCACCCGCCGGCGCGGAGATAATCACCTATGGCTACTCGGTGGAGGGACGCCCGCTGCAGGCGTTGCGGTTTGGCACCGGGCCGCGCAATGTCGTAATTGCCGGGGCAATCCATGGCAGCGAGGGCAATACCGCCGACCTGGTTAACCGCCTGGTAGCGCATTTTTCGACGATCCAGCATCTCCTGCCGCCCGACCTGAGTCTCTACTTTATCCCGGTGGCCAACCCGGATGGTCTGGAAAAAGGCTCGCGCTATAACGCCAACGGCGTCGATCTCAACCGCAACTGGGAGAGCGACGACTGGCAGCCGGACTCGGTTGACTCGTCGGGGCGCGTGCCGGGTGGGGGTGGTCCCGCTCCCTTCTCCGAGCCGGAGACTAAATCGCTGGCGGACCTGCTCTGGAATCTGCGCAGTGAGGCGGCCTCCCCGCCGCTGCTACTGGTCTACCACGCACAGTATCCCCCCCGCGGCCTGGTGCTGTCGGGCACGGCCGGGTTGCCGACGATCCGCGCCTTTGCTGCGATCACCGGATATGCCGCTTCAGGCGGTGGGCGCGGCTTCTCGGCCTACAGCGTGACGGGCTCCACCATCGGCTGGTGTGACAATGTCGGGCTACGCTGTTTCGATCTGGAACTGCCCAACCGGGCTAATGTCAGCGAGGCCGGCCTGCAGCGGAATGCCCTGGCCGTGCTGAGTGTGCTGCTCTGGGAGCAGACCGCGCCGGGCCAGCGCTGCTTCGCCGAAACCGGCTTTTGCCTCTCCGGGCGCGTGCGCTCATTCTGGGAACAGAATGGTGGCTCGGAAACCTTTGGCCTGCCGATCACCCGCCAACAGGAGGTGCAGCGCGGCGAGGAGCGCCGGCCGGTGCAGTGGTTTGAACGTGCCCGTCTCGAACTCTACCCGGAGAATGCCCCGCCCTACGATGTGCAACTGGGCCGCCTGGGCGAGGAGATGCTGACCTGGCAGGAGCGCGACTGGTGGACCTTCCCGCGCAGTGAGGCGCGTGAGGAGTGCCGCTACTTTCCGGAGACCGGACACAACATCTGTGGCGGCTTCCTGGAGGTTTGGCAGTCCACCGGGCTGGAGCTTGACGGTCAGCGCGGTACCAGCGAGGCCGAGAGCCTGGCGCTACTGGGCCTCCCGCTGAGCGATGCGCAGCCGGAACAGCTCAGCAATGGGCAGACCGTGACTGTGCAGTGGTTCGAGCGCGCCCGCCTGGAGTTCCATCCCAACGCCGCGCCCGGCGAGCAGGTCCGCCTGAGCCTGCTGGGACGCGAACTGCTGGAGCAGCGCGGCGAGTTGTGAGGGTGATTGACGACCACTGCGGTAGGGACGCACTTCGGCGCGTCCGCAATCCCATCGGTAGGGACGCGCTTCGGCGCGTCCGCTGCTCTGCTGTGTCAAGCACACGAGTGCAACATTACCCGCACCCGTAGCCTCCCAACATAGCCGCACATCTGGTATAAACAGATAAACACAGGACAAAGCACGAACAGGTTGTTCGAGAGGCATGCCTCCGGCGCACGTTGTTCTGTGTATCTTTGTTCAGTGTTCTCTGTATAACACCACTTACAGGACACGAGTTACGCGGTCACTGACTCGAAAAAGCCTTGCGCCTCCGGCAGGGTGGTACCGGACATCCTTTTTGGAAAAACCGTGGCTCGGAGAGCCACGGTTTTTCCAAAAAGATAAAAGAAGTACCAATGCTGCCGCAGGCGATTCTGCCGTTCATCTGGTCAAACGCCTGGTTTGCATATCAACTGCGTAACTCCTGTCACAGGAGAACTCTATGCCTGCAACGCTGCGTTACCCGCACTACCTGCTGCTGCTGGCCCTGGCGCTGGGCATCTGCGCCGATAGTTTGTTTTACCAGCGCCGGCCGGGTGTCTCGGTGCCGCTGTTTGTGGCGCTCTGCCTGGCGGCGCTCGGCGGCATAAGCCGGCTGGAGGATCGCCCGCCCACCCGCGCGAACCTCTGGCTGGGGGGCGCGGCCCTTGGCTTTGCCGTCTGCCTGATGTTGCGGGCCACTCCGCTGCTGGTGGCGCTCAACCTGTCGGCGCTACTGGGGCTGCTGCTGCTGCTTGTGGCAACCTATCGCGGCCCCGGCCTGATGCACCTGCCCGGCCCGCGCTACCTGACCCACGCGCTCCAGGCGACGGTGGAACTGGTCTGGCGACCGCTGCCGGTAACGCTTCAGGCCACGCAACACATGCCTATCCGGACGGAGCGTGCGCGGCAACTGGTTCCGGTCGGGCGCGGACTGCTGCTGGCGCTGCCGGTCCTCACCGGCTTTACGCTGCTGCTGATGGCCGCCGATAGTATCTTTGCCGGCTATGTCAACCAGATCTTCAGCCTGAACATTCTCTTTGATGCCGAAACCTTCTTCAGCCGGCTGACGCTGGTGCTGTTGGCTACATGGACCTGTGCCGGGGGTATGCTGGTGGCGCTGCACTCCACCCGGAAGCCGGCTGCGCCGGTCATCACGGGCAGCCTGCCGGCTGAAGGCGATACCCAGCCCCTCACGCCGCCTGCAACGGCCTGGCGGCCGCTGGGCTGTGTCGAGTCACTGACGGTGCTGGTATCGGTGGATCTGCTCTTCGGTGGCTTTATGCTGATCCAGGCGACCTACTTCTTTGGTGGACTGGATACGCTGGCTCGCACCGGCATGACCTACGCCGAATATGCCCGGCGCGGCTTCTTTGAGTTGCTGGCGGTCGCCTGCCTGGCGCTGGCGCTGCTCTGGCTGCTGGCCCTGGTGACGCGGCGCGAGCAATCCTGGCAGCGGCCGGTCTTCAATGCCACCAGCGCGCTGATGATCCTGCTGGTACTGGGCGTGCTGGCCTCGGCCTTCCAGCGCATGCTGTTCTATGAACAGGCGTATGGTTTCACTCGCTTGCGCATCTACACGCACAGCTTTATGCTCTGGCTGGCGCTGGTGCTGCTGCTCTTCCTGGTCGCCCTGCTGCGCGAACGCCCGCGCCTGTTTACCGCCGGCAGCTTTGTCTCGGCACTGGTCTACCTGGCGCTGCTCAACCTGGTCAACCCGGACGCGCTGATCGTCCGCGAGAATGTCGCCCGCTACCAGGAGAGCGGCAAGCTGGATGCGCCCTACCTGACCACGCTCTCCAGCGATGCAGTGCCGGCGCTGGTTGATGCGCTGGCAGTTGTCGAAGGCCCGGAACGCGAGATCATTCTGCGGGAGCTGGGCCGACGGCATAGTCAACTCAGCGCAGTTGCTGCAGAGAGCGGCTGGCCCGGCCGGCATCTGGCGCGTGCCCGCGCCGTAGCCGCAACCGCGCCCATCGCCGCGGCGATGGGTGATACCGATCTATTTTTACAGCCACAGAGGACAGAGAGGACACAGAGCACGCAGAGAACAGAGAGCACGCAGAGAATACAGAGGTGATGCACGGGAATGTGCAGTCTCTGCGCCCAGTGCGCACTTTTCAGGCATCAGTGGCCCGCAATGGCTGGGTCTCACGCGTCTCCATCGCCTGATCAACGACCTGATCCAGAAGTGTCGGTTCGTCGGCAAATAAGCCGCTGATCATTGCCGGCCTCGCTCCAGTCAAGCTGTGTGATCAGGTTTTGCACCAATGTTTCGACCGTTATGCCCCGTGCCCGGGCCAGCCGCCGGGCACGTTTGCCGGTCTCTGGATCAAGTTCAATAACGACTGTCTCCATAATATCACCCCTCATTCCCACCCCATATCACCGCCGCGGCTGCAGCGGCGCATTCACCGTGTGCAGCGGTGCCTCGCCGCGCGCATACCGCCGGACATTCTCGACATAGATCTGCGCGCCGCCGGCAAAAAACGCATCCGTCACGCCCGCCAGGTGCGGCGTGGCGATAACATTCCGGCGGAAGAGCGGGTGCTGCGGATCGACCGGCTCCTCCCAGAAGACATCCAGGCCCGCGCCCGCCAGATGCCCCTGCTCCAGCGCGGCCAGCAGCGCATCAGGATCAACCAGCCCGCCGCGTGCCACATTGATCAGGAATGCGCCCGGTTTCATCGCCGCCAGTGCTGCCTGGTCGATCATGTGGTGGTTATGCCCATCGTACCGGGCACAGAGAATTACATAATCGCTATCGTGCAGCGCGGTGTGCAGTTCCTGGGGACCGTAGACCTGTTCAATGCCGGTTGCGGCGGGTGCGCCCTGCTCCGGGTGAGCGCGGACGGCGGTTAACTGCATCCCAAAGCTGCGTAGCCTGAGCGCCAGCGCCGTCCCCAGGCCGCCCAGCCCGACAACGCAGGCGCGCCGGCCCCACAACGCCTGGCCGCGCGGCGTACCCCAGCGGCGCTCGCTCAGCGCCTGGCGCGCCTGATCCAGTTGCCGCGACAGGGTTAGCATCAGCAGAATGGCATGCTCGGCGACCGACTCGGCGTTGCCGCTGCCTGCGCTGGGGATGCGTGCCACCCAGACCCCCTGCCGGGTCGCCGCTGCCACATCAACGATCTCCAACCCGACCCCAAACTGCTGGATCAACCCGAACGCACCCTGCTCAATAATCCGAGCGTCAATCGGCGTCATAAACGGCGTTACGATAGCAACCCCCGCGAGATGCTGCGCAACCTCATCGGGCTTGCAGGCGATAATCTGATGCTCCGGCAGCAGGTCCGTCAGCGCCTGGCGGACCTCCGGCAGCACAATGTTACACAAGAGGATTTTCATCTGTTGCTCTCCCCGCGAATGCAAGATCGCAGAATGATTGCGCAACTGCGCGCTGGTCTGGTCTGCCTTCCATGCTACAATATTTCTATACGTATTACGCAATGGACGTTCAAACCAGGCGTTTCACCTTCGCCTCCGGCAGTGTGGTACGCTGTTTATCTTGTTCCCAAACAAATTCACCCTGTGAATTTGTTTGGGAACAAGATCGGGGATCTTCCGCCCTGCCGGAGGCGAAATTTCCTTTCGGGTCAGTGAACGTGTAACTTGTGTGATTTGAAGAGCGACCTTTGACCCTTCACAGCGACATGCTTTTGCACACCTGGGTGTGGCATACCAGAATTGATATTGTTTTGCAACAGAAAGGCGGGCGCGGCTTCCCCACGGCTGATCAGACGGCGTGGCTGCTGCTGCGCAATGACGATGAAGATTCTCATCACAGGAGCACCGGGCAACGTCGGCACCGAAATTGTCAGGCAGTTACACGGACTGGACGTGCCGTTTCGCGTCGGCGCGCGGAATGTTGATCGGGCACGCGACGCGCTGGGCCATGCGACCAATGTGGTGCGGTTCGATTTCACCGATCCGACGACCTATCGGCAGACATTTGCGGGAATCGAGCGGATGTTTCTGGTGCGGCCACCACGGCTCGCCAATGTGGCGCGGGATATCGCACCGGCGGTGTATGCGGCTATCGGTGCCGGGGTGAAGCAGGTCGTGTTTCTATCGCTGCAAGGCGTGGAGCAGAACCGCGTCGCGCCACATCACAAGATCGAAAAGCTGCTGTGCCGGCTCGGTGTAACCTATACCTTCCTGCGCTGTGGTTTTTTTATGCAAAACTTGAGCACAACCCATCGTGACGAAATCCGGTGTGAGGATGTGATCGCGGTGCCGGTGGGACAGGCGAAAACCTGCTTTATCGACACCCGCGATATTGCGGCGGTGGCGGTGCGAACGCTGACGGAAGATGGTCACGCGAACCAGGCATACACCCTGACCGGTGGTGAAGCGTTGGACTACTACCAGGTTGCAGATATTCTGTCGGCAGTGCTGCAACGTCCGATTCGGTACACCGATCCCGCAGTGCCGGTATTTTTGCGGCGACAGCTTGCGAGCAAACAACCGCCGGGGTTTGCGCTGGTGGTCACGGCGCTGTATACGCTCACCCGGTTTGGGCTGTCACAGCAGTGTACGCCGGACCTCACACAGGTTCTGGGGCGGGCGCCGCTCACATTTCGCCAGTTTGCTGAAGATTATGCCGAGGTCTGGCAGCCACCCGGCGCGGCCGAAGCTGTCTGACTGACACGACTTACGTGGTGGGTATGCAAATCAGGCATGTGCCTGGATGAACGACCCGATTCGCCTGCGGCAGCGTGGTACTTGATTTAGCTTTTTCACAAAACATTTGCACAGAGTGCAAATGTTTTGTGAAAAAGCATGGAATCTTCCGCCCTGCCGGCGGCGATAGCCCCCGCCAAACGCGGGATCGCCTGATCCATGGCAGCATTGGCCGTTTCGCGGTGTTCGCTCATGTCGGGTTGTTCGTGGTCCAGATGCCCACCGCGTAAGTTGTCTGATTGACAATACCTGGTTTGTGGTGCCAAAAATCATGCGAGAAGAGGAGCGATGTCCCCGATTATTCACTGGTTCCGGCGCGATCTGCGCCTGCACGATAATACCGCCCTGGCTGCGGCGGCACAAGACAGTGGCGGCGCGGTTATCCCCGTCTTTATCCTCGAAGATCGACTGCTCCACGGGCGCTGGAGTGGCGCGGCGCGGGTGCGCTTTATGCTGGAGTCGCTGCGGGCTCTGGACGCCGCCCTGCGTGAGCGGGGCAGCATGCTGCTGCTGCGGCACGGCAATCCCGAGGAAGAACTGCTGCAACTGGCTCATGCGAGCGGCGCATCCGGCGTCTACTGGAACCGTGACTACTCGCCCTACGCCCTCCGCCGCGATCAGGCGGTTGCGCAGGCGCTGGGTGATGCGGGTTACACCACGCGCAGCTTCAAAGATGCGGTCATCTGGGAGCAGGATGAAGTGGTCAAGCCGGATGGCAATCCCTACACCGTCTACACGCCCTACGCGCGTCGCTGGCGTGCCCGGCTGGCGGAGAGCGATATCCGCGTGGCCGGTATCCCCGACCTGCACAAACCGGCCGGCGACCTGCCCGCATCCCGCCCGATCCCCGACCTGGCCGATCTGGGTTTGCAGACGGAGCAGCAGGCGATTCCCGGCGGCGAACCGCACGGGCAGCAGTTGCTGAGCGAGTTTACCGATCTACGCCGGAAGCACAACATCGCCGGCTATGGGGAAGCGCGCGACCTGCCGGGCGTCCCCGGAACCTCACGCCTCTCGGCCCATTTGCACCTGGGGACCGTCTCGATCCGCGCCTGCCTGCTGGCCGCCCTGGAGACGGAAGCAAAAACAGAAGAGAAGGATCAGGATCAGCGCGCATCCGTTCAGGCATGGATTAGCGAACTGGCCTGGCGCGATTTCTATGTGCAGATCATGTTTCACTTCCCGCATGTGCTGTGCGGCGCGTTCCGCCCGGAGTATGACGCGCTGAACTGGGAGAATGATGCTGATCTGTTTGATGCCTGGTGTGCGGGGCGCACCGGCTACCCGATTGTGGATGCAGCGATGCGCCGGCTTAACACGGAGGCATGGATGCATAACCGCTGCCGCATGATCGTCGCCTCGTTCCTGACGAAAGACCTGCTGATCGATTGGCGCTGGGGCGAGCGCTATTTTATGCAGCACCTGGTGGATGGCGACCCGGCATCCAACAATGGCGGCTGGCAGTGGGCCGCCGGCACCGGCACCGATGCCCAGCCCTACTTCCGCATCTTCAACCCCACCAGCCAGGGCCAGAAGTTTGACCCGGGCGGCGCGTATGTGCGGCACTACCTGCCGGAACTGGCAGATGTCCCCGACAAATACATTCACGAGCCCTGGAAAATGCCGGAGCAGGTGCAGCATGCTGCCGGCGTGCGCATCGGGCAGGACTACCCGGCCCCCCTGGTTGATCACAAGGCGCAGCGGCAGCGGGCGCTGGAGTTGTATAAGGCGGTGAAGGGTGGGGCATGAAACGTGGGGCGTGAAACGTGAGACGGGAGGCGGGAAGCGTGATGGGAAGTGAAAAATTCACCAAATTATGGCAGGTTGTCCAGGCCATCTACTTCTATTCGCACTGATTTATGCTGTACAACAACGCCATATTTTTGCTGAATGCGGGCCAACGCTGCCTGACGTTGAACGACGTTCTCACCCTTACTGAGCACAACATAGACACGCACTCCACCACGATTATGCTGATTGTGTTTAAGACCTGGATGATGCTGTCCATTATGGATGCCTTTCCCATCAGCCTTTTTACACAAACGTTCTAACATTGCTTCTACTTTTCATCGTTGTCCTGTACCCGGCAATCATCGACGTGAACACGCCAGATCTGATCGCCTTGTCTGGGTCTGATAGAAAAGCTGCGCTTCTTTTCGGAAGCCGAGGAGTCTTGGGTAATACACTCCTCCGGTATGCCCAGGGCTTTGAGCCAGTCGGGTACACTCATACCCAACCCTCCAGCCGTTCCTGCAGCTCGGTGAAGGTAGCGCCCAGATCTTCCGCCACCTGCTCCAGTTCATGCGCGTCGATCAAACCGACATCGGTATCCATGATGGAAAAAACGTTGCCATCAGGAGCGAAACGGTAGGCCGTGACTTGCTCTGCATGCAGCGCTGTTTCCACCGGCGTTTCGGGCGGGAGCTTGTGACCGGAGTTCAGCACCTGTTGCGCCATCAGGAAATTGTTGACAGCGTAAAGGATATAGGGGCTGTGGGTGGTAATAACAACCTGCACGCCATGTCGCACCAGAAAGGCAAGAATCTCCATCAAGCTGCGCTGCGCACCGGGATGGAGGTGCGCTTCCGGTTCTTCAAAGTAAATCCGGCTCACCGGAAGTTTGCCGGTTAGAAGTCCATGTTCCACGATGGCCCAGAACGGCCAGATCTCCATCTGCCCGGCGGAGAAAGCAGATGGAGTCAACTGCTTTTGTCCGATATTTAGCGAAACGCTAGAGGGACCGTACTGAATCGCGCCTTTCGTGATAGCAGCAATGCGCTCGCGCAGGAACGGCGACTGGCGCAACAGATCCGACTCGATGGACCCAGGCAAGAGTGTGGTATATTCGAGGTTCTGGTTACTCTGCGCACGCCACAAAACCTCGGTTGCCCGTCCCACCGCTTCATAAAACGTGATCAGATAACCCGGCCATTGTTGTTGCCCTTGCGAAAAAAACCGCAGGGCGGAAGCTGGTAATAGCAATGAATATAGAATTCTTCCAGCCGGAACATAGATCTGTTCCTGTAAACTGTACAATGTTTCTTTTAGTTGCTGTACCCTGTTTACCAGCATATCGTTCAGATGCACACCCTGATCGTCCCAGTAGATCTGCCGATGTATCTCAGCGAACCCAGATGATATCCAGCTCAACGACGTATCTGTGGAAGCGTATATCTCCGGATCATTACCGAGCCACCATTTGAAGGTCTTTAATACATCATCCAGCGGTGCGGACTGCTGCGTTGCGACGGGTGAAAGCAGTTCTTCAATCCCCCGCAAAAAATAGAGCGCCTGCGCCGCCAGCGATTTTCCAGCCGCCTGCGGCCCCACAAAAATCGTCAGGTTATGCACAGCAATATCCGCCGCCTGGATCGGGCCAAAGTTGCGAATGGTCAGTTGCTCCGGCATAACGCCTCCTTCCCCAGATCCTTGCCCCCTCTGTCCATTGTACACCCACACCCCACTCCATGCTTCACCCTTCACGCCGCATGCCTCAGAACCCACGCTTCACATACGCCACATTCGTCGCATGCGTTTCGCGGTAGAACGCGTCCAGGTCGTCCGGCACCGTGCTATTCGGTAGATCACGCAGGTAGGTAATTGTTGCCTCAATCAATTCAAACCCGCCAATCGGGCCATGCGCCGGAATCACCCGGCGTACCCGTGGGTCGGTTTGCCACGCGGCTAAACTGTCGATCCAGCGCAGCCTCGGGCTGTCCGGTTCGAGGACGGGCAGCGGTGTCTCGACCGTGTCACCCGCCAGCAGGATTCCCCGCTCCGGCAGCAGCCCCACGATGCAATCGTAGGTATGCCCCGGTAGGGAGTGCAACTCCAGCGTAACACCTCCCAGTTCCAGCGTGTAGCGCTCCTCAAAGACAGTTGAGGGCGGGATCAACTGCACCGCATCCCAGACGCCCGGCTGTTCCGTCTGCTTCGTCTGGAGCGTCGCCGGGACATCGGAGGCAAAGCGCTGCCGACAGACCGCGTGCCCGATGACCTGTTCGTAAGGCAGGCCCGCTGTGCCCCAGGCATGGTCCCAGTCGGCATGGCTGTAGACCACCGTCAGCGGGCGGCTACCGATCAGTGGCAGCAGCGGCTGCATATCCTGCGGGTGCGCCAGACTGTCCCACACGACCGCGCGCGCACTACCCAGGATCAGCGCGCCGCGCACGGCAAAGCCCTCGTCGGGAAAAACCCGCTCGGTCAGCCAGATGCCCGGCTGGTAGGGCTGAACTGTCGTCATCATGGATTCACCTGTTTGTGATGTACACAACTTGCGCGGTTGACTGCAACCCGGATGTTTCACCCGATGGAAGCTCGATGCGCCTGCGGCAGCATGGTACATTTTGATCTTGTTCACAAAAAAATTCACGTTGTGAATTTTTTTGTGAACAAGATCGAGAATCTTCCACCCTGCCGGAGGTCCAACGCTTTTCTGAGTTGAACACTCGCCGCGTACGTTCTGTACTCTACGGTTCCACATAGATCGGATTGGTGTAGAGCCAGGGACGCCCTCCGCGATAGCCCTCCAGCCGGTAGACGCCGGGCAGATCAATGCTCTGGCGCAGGGCGCGGAAGGCGCTGGTGACCACCTCACCATTGCGGATCAGGCGGAGCAGCGCATTGCCGCCCAGATCGGCCACGAAGGTCAGCGGCCCCCCGGCCAGCGCGGGCGTATCGCCCATCTGCCAGCGTTCAGTGCCACGGATAGCGGCAAAGGGCACGGCGGGAACCGTTCCGTCCAGCCGGTTGACAAAATAGCTGCGCCCCTCGATCAGTGCGCCAAAGACCTGGTGGGTGGCCCAGTATGCGTCGGCGCTCAACGGCTCATTCAGCAGCAGATAATTGGTCAGGGTGCCGAACATCCAGCGGTAGGGGAACACCTCGGCCCGCCCCCAGGGAGCCCGGATAGTAAATGCATGCGCATCCACCCCGCCCACCCCAAAGGTCCGCCGCCCGGCCATATTCAGTTGATCCCACCAGTGCAGCGTCGCCGGGGTGGGGCCGCTGATGCCCAGCCGTGGCACCAGGAAGTTAGGCAGCATGCTGGTCAGCGATATATGCTCGCCCCAGTCGCTCATCAGGTTCCAGAGTTCCAGCCCGACCGTGCGCCCCTCGCGGTTGCGCGGCCCATCTACTGCCCAGTTGTCCCAGCGATAGATCTCCTTAAAGGCGTTCTTCTTCTGCTCATCGGGATGGGCGATAATGCCGAAGCCGCCTGCCCGGTAGACCTCGTCTATGAAGTCCTGGGCCGGCTGCCTGTTGCTGATCAGGTAATCGACATTGAGCGTAAGAAAATGGTTGCGCGGCGGCGTAATTTCATAGCCCACAATCACCAGCAGATCGTCGTGCCGGCCCGCGAATGACTGCCCCGCCAGCGTATCATGGTCGGTGACGATGATCCAGCGCAGCCCGGCGGCGCGTGCGGCGGCGATAACTTCGGCATAACTGCCGGTTCCATCGGAGAAGGTTGTATGAATGTGTAGCGCACCTGGGTAGATATACATTGTCCGTAGTCCGTAGTCCGTAGGCTGTAGTCCGTAGTCCGTAGTCCGGATCATTGTAAGGCAAAAATCGCTTATACTAGGGGATAACGGTTAGGGGTTAAGAACCGGGGGTTTTTGGCATGGTTTTTAGTTCGCAATTTGATAAATTGACCATTAACCCATAACCGTTAACCCATAACCGTTAACCCATAACCGTTAACCCATAACCATTAACCCATAACCGTTAACCCATAACCGTTAACCCATAACCATTAACCCATAACCATTAACCCATAACCTTTAACCCATAACTATTAACCCATAACCATTAACCCATAACCATTAACCCATAACCATTAACCCATAACCGTTAACCCATAACCATTAACCCATAACCATTAACCCATAACCATTAACCCATAACCATTAACCCATAACCATTAACCCATAACCGTTAACCCGTAACCGTTAACCCGTAACCGTTAACCCGTAACCGTTAACCCATAACCTTTACCATGCATATCGGTATTGACGCAAGCCGCATCGCCGTCGCCGAGCGCACCGGCACCGAGCGCTACAGTGTGGAACTGCTCGGCGCGCTGGCGCAGATCGACCGGCACAATCAGTATACGCTCTACTGCAACGGGTTGCCGCCCGCGCTGCCCCGCGTCGGGCCAAACTTCGCGCTGCGGAATATTCCCTTCCCGCGCCTCTGGACCCATGCGCGCCTGAGCCTGGAACTGCGGCGGCATCCGCCTGATCGCCTATTCGTTCCGGCACATGTGGTACCGTTGCTCCACCCGGCCCACAGCATCGTCACCATTCACGACCTGGGCTACCTGGCCTTCCCGGAGACTCACACCTTCGCCCGGCGGTTGGAGTTGCACCTGACCACGCGCTGGAGCACCCGCACCGCCCGGCAGTTGATTGCGATCTCGCAGGCCACCCGCAACGACCTGATTACCCACTATGGCGTTGCGCCGGAAAAGATCGCCGTGGTCTACCATGGCTTGGGGCCGCAGTTTCACCCGATCACCCGCGCCGCGACGATCAATGCCGTTCGCATGCGCTACGGCATCAGAGCGCCATATTTCCTCTACATTGGAACGGTTCAGCCGCGCAAGAATCTGGTTCGGCTGATCGATGCCTTCGCCCAGGCACTTCAGGCGGGCCTGACGGTGACGCAACCCGGCGGTGCATCCGGCCCGCCACATCTGCTGCTTGCCGGCAAAAAGGGCTGGATGACAGCCGCGATTGAGCAGCGCGCTGCCGCCGCCGGGGTCGCCGGGCAGGTTCACTTCGCCGGCTATGTCGTTGACGCCGATCTGCCGGCGCTGTTGAGCGGCGCGCTGGCCTTTGTCTTCCCCTCGCTCTACGAGGGCTTCGGGATGCCCGTGCTGGAAGCGATGGCCTGCGGTACGCCGGTCCTGACCAGCAGCAGTTCGTCCCTACCCGAGGTCGCCGGGGACGCGGCGCTGCTGGTCGATCCCCACGATACCGGCGCTATCGCCGGCGGACTAACTCGCCTGGCAAACGAGCCCGCGCTGCGTGAACAGTTGCGTATACGCGGGCCGGCCCGCGCCACGCAGTTTACCTGGGAGCGCTGTGCCGCCGAGACGCTACGCGTATTACTGGATGCGGTGTAACGCAACCGTGTACGCAGATGCGCCCCCGCACCCGAACCGGGCAGGGGGCGCAAAAACGCAAGCACACCCGCTAAACGGCAGCAACAGCGATTAGCCGCCGGGCCGCCTCGGCAATATGCCGGCAACCGATACCGACCGCGTCGAGTTGCTCTTCGGGCGTGCCCGATCCGGGCATCTCGCGCACCGCCAGCTTGATCACGCGTGGCCGGATATCCTCATCGGCAAAGACCTCAAGCACGGCATCACCCAGGCCGCCGGAAGCCCAGTGATCCTCGGACACAACCAGACCAAGTGTCTCCCGAGCCGCCTGGCGCAGCGTCTCCGCGTCAATCGGCTTAATCGAGTAGGCATCAATCACCCGCACACGGATCCCCTCGTCAAACAGCATGTCGGCCGCCTTCAGTGCCTCGTGCAGCGTTATCCCCGCACCGACCAGCGTCACCTGATCATTGCCGGTGCTGCGGACAACCTTACTGCCACCGGGCCGGAAATCCTCGTCCGGGGTATAGATAATCGGCGTCTTGCCGCGCGTGGTACGGATGTAAGAGATCCCCGGCTGATCAGCCATGGCGCGCACCAGCTTTGCCGCCTGGTTGCCGTCACAGGGATAGAGCACCGTGCTGCCATGGATCGAGCGCATCATCGACAGATCTTCCAGCCCCATCTGGGAAGGCCCATCCTCGCCAATCGCAACACCCGCATGCGAACCACACAGCCGAATGTTCGACCGCGAAACCGCCGCCATGCGGATGAAATCATAGGCGCGGGTGAGAAATGCCGCAAATGTCGAGGAAAACACGATTCGCCCCGTAGTTGCCAGGCCCACTGCGGCGGCAACCATTTGCTGCTCGGCCACCCACATCTCGAAGTAGCGCTCGGGGTAGGCTTCCGCAAATAGCTCTGAGTAGGTCGAGTTGCTGACCTCCGCGTCGAGCACCAGGATATCCGGGCGAGCACCCAGGGCACGCAGCGTTTCGCCATAGGCCAGGCGGGTAGCAACCTGCGTGGCGGCATCATATTTGGGCAGAATAATGTCCGTCGGCTCGGGCTGGGGCGCGGGCTCAACATCCTTCGGGGGCTGTGGTTTGACCTGCAGGTGGCGGACGCCGCCAAGCTCCTCGATCCCGGTCGTCATCGTCTCATCGTCCAGCGCCTTGCCGTGACGACCATTCTGGTTCTCAATGGCGGCGACCCCGCGGCCCTTGACGGTCTTTGCAACAATCAGCAGCGGGCGGTCCCGCTCGCCCTGGGCCAGCGCGAGCACCTGGTCAATCCCCTCCAGATCATGCCCATCAACCGTCACCGTTTCCCAGCCGAGCGTGCGCGCGCGCAGCGTATACGCCTCCGTATTCCAGCCAAACTCCGTTTCGCGGCTCTGGCCCAGCCGGTTCACATCAAGGATGCCAATCAGGTTCGTCAATTTATAGTAGTTCGCTTTCTCTAACGCTTCCCAGACGGAACCTTCCGCCATTTCACTATCACCAAGCAGCACCCAGACCCGGTAGGGCAGCCGGTCTAGATACTTGCCCGCCAGCGCAATCCCGACCGCGATGGGCAATCCCTGCCCAAGCGAGCCGGTTGCAACCTCAATGCCGGGGAGCCGGGGCACCGGATGCCCCTCCAGGCGGCTGCCCATCTGCCGCAGGGTCATCAACTCATCTTCACTAATGACCCCGGCAGCCCGGTACAGCGAGTAGAGCAGCGGCGAGGCATGCCCCTTGGAAAAGACCAGGCGATCACGGTTGGGATGCTGCGGTTGGTCAAAGTCGAAGCGCAGATGCTTCGCCCACAGCACCGCCAGCAGATCTGCCGCCGACAGCGCCGAAGTAGGATGTCCCGAACCTGCCGCACTGGTAGCCCGAATACTATCCACCCGTAGTTGCTGCGCCAGCTCACGTATCTGCTGAGTGGCTATTGTCGTCATGGAAAAGGCCTCCTTGTATGCTTGCCAGAGTAAAACATCAATAGCTCTTCGTGAAACCATTTCTACGAAGATAGTACCCGGTCGCACCACACCTCCGTGACCTGTCATACACGCGCTAGACAATGTCCACAACAATCCAATACGGACAGTGGTTCCGATTCTATGCAGTGTACTATCGCCAACAGGCAGCAAGTGTCGCAAAACCAGGCAGCAATTTCTTGATCTCCTGGCGTGTTATGGGTATAGGCCTATTATGACACAAACTGAGAGGATGCGTGTCGGATCATACTACAACTATTGTCGTATTTTATGTGTCGGCCTGCGCCTGTTCCGCATCCGGACGGCAAATTCGCTATTTGAACAGTCGGAATAAACAAAGGGTAACATATCAGGGATTTTCAACCTGGTTGAAATCGTGTTCGTGGAAAACCGGCGGTCAGGCGCAGACTGGCCCCAAGTTCTCGGTTCTCAGTTCCCAGTTCTCCCAACCGTTTGACATCCCAACTCACCCTCTTCTATAATCCACGACTTACGCGGTCGTTGACCCGACAGGAGATTCCGCCTCCGGCAGGGCGGAAGAAACCATCTTTTTTTACAAAAAATTTGCACAAGGTGCAAATTTTTTGTAAAAAAAGATCAAAATGTACCATGCTGCCGCAGGCGAATCGGACTTCCGTCTGGGCAAATGTCCAGTTTGTGTACCCACCGCGTAAGTCGTGTATAATCCAGACAACTATTGAAAATGGATAGACACCGCGTATGAGCAAATCTGACGACGCGACCTTTTTATCACTGTCGGCCGCGAGCAAGCTGCTTGGTGTCCACACCACAACCCTGCGCCGCTGGGCCGATTCCGGCGCCGTGCCGGTCTACGTCACGCCGGGCGGGCACCGCCGCTTCGCGCGGGCGGATATCGAAGCCCTGGCGGAGCGGAAGAACCTCCCCAACCAGACGCTGAGCAGCACCTGGGCCACGAAAGCGCTGCAGCACACCCGCACCGAAATTACCCACGCGCACCAGCCGCCTCCCTGGCTGGCAACGATGAGCGAAGAGGAGCGCGCCACCCGCCGCCACATCGGGCAGCAGTTGATGGGCGTGGTCCTGCGCTATGTCAATGCCCAGGGTGATGACGAAGTGCTCCTGGGTGAGGCGCATACGATTGGGCAGGAGTATGCCCGCAGCGCGCAGCAGGCCGGCATGCCCCTGACGGCCGCCCTCGAGGCGGCACTCTTCTTCCGCGACACCCTGGTCGAGTCGGCGATGGACCTGCCGGAGCAGGCGCACATCCGCCCGGAAGCCAGCGCCCGCCTGCTTCGCCGTATCAGCCGCGTGCTGAATGTGGTGCAACTGGCAGTCGCTGCCGGGTATGAGCGCGGAGGAGAGTAGGGTCTCTCAAGTGTGGACTTTTTCGCCAGAGCGCATTGGAATGCGGTTGGTGCGACCGACAACGACCGCCGCTCCAGAAACCATTTCCCGCACCAGGACGGGCGGCGGACGCGCAGAAGCGCGCCCCTCCCA
>DAOTUI010000023.1:0-16777 GCA_034437035.1 Chloroflexaceae bacterium | reverse complement strand
CATGGTACATTTTGATCTTTTTTCACAAAAAATTTGCACAAAGTGCAAATTTTTTGTGAAAAAAGATGGTTTCTTCCGCCCTGCCGGAGGCGGAATCTCCTATCGGGTCAACGACCGCGTAAGTCGTGTTAATGACAGGAGTTACGCAGTCACTGACCTGGAAGCTCATTTCGCCTCCAGCAGGGCGGAACAGACCATTCTTGTTCCCGAACATGTGGCTCAAGGAGCCACATGTTCGGGAACAAGAAAAGAAAGAAATAAGTACCACGTTGCCGCAGGCGAATCCGGCTTCCATCGGGTCAAACGTCCAATTTCAATGCTCACCGCGTAACTCGTATCACTGGCGAATTGTTGCACCGATTTCCCGCTCCAGCGCCTTGATAATTTTGTTGCGCACCTTTGCCAGCGCCTCATCGCTCAACGTGCGGTCGTATGCCCGGAATGTTAAACGGTAGGCCAGGCTGCGTTTGTCCGCACCGAGCTGCGGCCCGGTGTAAACATCGAACAGCGTCAGCGACTCCAGCAGATCACCCGCGCTACGCCGGATAATCGCGGCCACCTGCGCAGCGGGCATGGCATGTTCCACCACAACCGCCAGGTCTTGCCGGGTGGCCGGGTAGCGCGAAACCGGCTGGTAGTCGGGCGGCTGTACCCGGCGCAGCAGCGTCTCCAGATCCAGCTCGGCGGCGGCCACGCGCGGGTTTTCAATCCCCAGTCGCTCAGACACATCGGGATGCAGTTCCCCCAGCACCCCAATCCGCTCACTCAGAAGCTGCACCCGCCCCCGCTGACCATCGCCCCGACGCGCATCCGGGCTGACAGCATCCGTTGCATCTGCCGGACGCTCAATCAGGATTGCGGCGGCCCGACCGGGATGGAAGCGTTCATCATCGGTGAGCGGCACGTAGGAGATAGCATCGTCCAGGTGCAGCCGCTGCAGCAGCGTGGTGATAATCCCCTTCAGATCGAAGAAATCAAGCGGATCGGTGATGGCCGCGTGCCAGGTCAATCCCGCGCGGGGACCGGCGACGGCAATTGCCAGACGGCGCGGCTCGTCGGGCAGCCATTCGCCATTTGCGCCCGGACTGCTCAACGGCAAGAAGACGCGCCCGGTCTCGAAGAGTTGCACCTGATCGCACTCGCGTAGGTTGGTCGCCAGCGCCTGCAGGAGCGTCGGCAGCATGCTGCGCCGCAGATATTCGCGCTCCGGCGAGTTGGGATTACTCAACTTCAAGTAGCGGTCGGCAACCGCCTCAGTGGGATTGACCTGGGCCACGGCGGGCATACTGGTGAGGGAGTAGGTGATGACCTCGGTCAATCCACAGCCCGCCAGCACATCGCGCACCCGGTTTTCCGCCTCCAGATCCGGGTGAGCATCCGGGGGCGGGATCTCGTCCGCCAGGCGCGTCATCGGAATGCGGTCATAACCGTAGAGGCGGGCAATCTCCTCGCACAGATCGGCCGGCAGGGTGACATCCTGGCGGAAGGAGGGCACCTGCACCATAACCGGCGCTTCCGCGCTATCCGCGCGCAACTCACACGCAAACCCGGCGGCGTTGAGAATATCGGCGATCTCCCGCGCGCTCAGGGTAATGCCCAGGATGCGTTGCACCTCACGCGGCGGCAGTTCCAACGTGAGCAGTTGCCACGGCTGCGGGTAGACATCAACCATACCCTGGGCAACCGTGCCTCCGGCCAGGGTGCGCATCAACTCCAGGCAACGGCGCTGCGCAATCGGCGGCAGATTATAGTCCACGCCACGCTCAAAGCGGCGGGAAGCCTCGCTGGGCAGCTTGAACGCCTGCGCAGTGCGCCGGATCTGTGCCGGCTGCCAGATCGCCGCCTCCAGCAGCACCCGGCTGGTCGTGTCACGCACTTCGCTGTCCGCGCCACCCATCACCCCCGCAATCGCCAGCGGGCCATCCGGGTCACAGACGAGCATGGGCGGGGCCGCGCCATCCATGACGGCGGTCAGATCGTGCTGCTTATCGTCCAGCGTGGTCAGCCGTTCCCCCGGACGCGCCACCCGCGCAATCAGGTGCTGCGCCTTCACCCGGTCGGCATCAAAGGCATGGGTCGGCTCGCCCCACTCCAGCATCACATAGTTGGAGATATCGACAATATTGTTGACCGGGCGCATCCCGGCGTGCGTCAGCCGACGCTGCATCCAGTGCGGTGACGGCCCGATGCGGATGCCCTCGATCAGCGCGGCGGTGAAGCGCGGGCAGAGTTGCGGATCTTCAATCGTCACCTGAACGCGGCCTTCAAGCGGCGGGCCATCCATCTGCACCTGCGGA
The DNA here is from genome assembly GCA_034437035.1 of Chloroflexaceae bacterium. GTDB lineage: Bacteria > Chloroflexota > Chloroflexia > Chloroflexales > Chloroflexaceae > CAKZQX01. Next base: position 14,480 of record DAOTUI010000023.1, on the reverse strand, counting down.
TCGGGCAGGCGCAACGGCGCGCCGGTAATAGCGGCAACCTCGCGCGCCACACCGACAATCGAGAGGCAGCGCGCCAGGTTGGGCGTCAGGTCAATGTCGATCACCACTTCGCCCATAAAATCACGTAGCGGCATACCAACCGGGGCATCCTCCTCCAGGATCAGAATCCCGGTATGCTCCTCGCTCAGGCCCAACTCTTTCTCGCTGCAGAGCATCGCATTGCTCATCACCCCCCGCACCGGGCGGCCCTTCAGCGTCGTGATCACCCACCCCGCCTGATGCCCGTCGTAGAGCCGCGCTCCCTCGCGCGCAAAGACCGCCTTGAGCGGATGGGGCAACCGGCCCTGCCCTTTGTAGGGAAAGAGATTGGGCGCGCCGGTGACAACCGTGTGCGGTTCCGGCGCGCCATAGTCCACATCGGCCAGCACCAGGCGGTCGGCATTCGGGTGGGGCCGCACCTCCAGAATATTGGCGACGACGATCTGCTCCGGCTCCCAGGGTAACTCGGCTCCTTCAATGCCGATATAGGTCACGCCGGCAACTTCCAGCCCGGCAAGAGTAATCTGGTGGGCCAGTTCAGCGGGTGACATGGTGATATCAACACATTCTCTCAGCCAGCTTAGTGGCACTTTCATAGTTGCACCTTTCGCATAACACCTATCAACATATCAGATGGCAGATAGCGGAAATATCCATGCCGTCAGTCCGATCACAGCCGTCCATGCCTGGTCCGGCTCCCGGATGGGTGAACCTGCCGGGATAGCATATAATTGGTGTAATCATGTGGAGAAGCAGAGGTGAGCCGCCATCCATGCTCAACATGAGCCGGGGATAGCGCTCCGATACGGGACTGAAGACGGGCCGGCCGCCCGCAGTCCCCCGCGAAAGACAAACCACCAGCGGCTACCAAACAGACGGTTATGGCGTTGTGAGATGGTATACACGTTGGTTTACCCGTGTCCCAATGGGGAAAATATCACGCACTACTGAGCAATTGATGCAGTTGGGGAGTATAGCCCAGGCATGCACGACTGTCAAGGAATCGCAAAATTCACCTACTACATGCAATAGATAAAGCAAGAACCTGTACTATAATACAAGGCACCAACAGAGTGTGCGTTCTTGCGGATTGGCAGGGAAAGAACGGATTGCTGATGCGGGAGCGACCATATGTGTCACGCAGATTGAGACGGACCTTATGAACAAAAACGCCAACGCTGATTTACAACGACGTCGTGGTATCGAAATTCTTGACCTGACCGGCTACGCATCGCACGAACCTGTCTGGTTGTTGTCTGACGGTACCTACATCGTGGGGGCCACGCGCCTCAACGCGATTGTGAAAGCCTGGATGATCGGGACCGTTGCCGAAGTACGGATTGTACAGAACGTGCTGGCGCGCGAGGCGGCCGTGCGCCTGCAACTGGCAGCGGCACGCGTTGCAGCCGAGGGTCGGGCACACAGCGATACCGGCTCCAAGAAGTTGTAGCTCCACACTATGCACCTATGCGCTGGTGGTATCCTGTTGAGCCGGTTGTTCGTCATGAGTGTAGAAAGAACAGACAAACAGAGAACAACACACACCGTGTTTGTTCTCTGTGCCTTTGTTCGTTGTTCGCTATAACTACACATAGCCAGAATATCTGAACGCGCACAGCGAAGGTTCTCTATGTTGACAGGAGTCACGCGGTTACTATGTACACCGAACGTTTCACCCGATGGAAGCCCGATTTGCCTGTGGCAGCATGGTACTTGACCTATCTTTTTTACAAAAATTTTGCACTTCATGCAAAATTTTTATGAAAGAGAATGGCGTCTTCCGCCCTGCCGGAGGCAAAGTACTCTGCCGAGTCAGGGACCGTGTAACTCGTGTATTTTGAGGAGTAAGCATCTTGGAGCTCCAATCCCCACCAACATATTCACCCCGGGCAGAACGCGGTAGACGCAATCGCCGGCTACGCCGACTACTCGGCATACTGCTCCTGGCCGGATGTATCCTGAGCAGTGCCGGCCTGCCCCGGACAACCGTCGCCATGAAAGCGGACGAACAACCGCCGGTCGCAATACGCAAAACGCTGACCGCGACCACGACACCCACCCCGGTGAAGCCCGTTGACTCACCGGAGGCCCGGTCGATTACCCAACGGCTGGCCTGGGTTGCACGCCGGATTGTGCTGACCAGACCCACCGATGACGCGCAGGCCACCGAGCGCGCGCGTCTCCACCCGCTTATCTCCACCGCGACCGCTTCCCCAACGCCGACACCAACACCCGCTGACGCGCCGTTTGTGCCACTCTCCACCATGCCGCGTCCGCCCGCCGACCCGGCGGCCTGGAACCCGGCAGCGCCGTACCGCTTTGTTGAGGAAACCGGGCACAACCTGGGGCCGGCCTTCCAGACGTTTTATGATGCAAATGGTGGCGTAGAAATTCTGGGGCACCCGATCACTGAGGTGCTGCTCGAAGTAGAGAGCGGCCGCTATGTGCAATACTTTGAGCGGGCGCGCATGGAACTGGACCCCAATCAGAACGACCCGGAGAACCCGCCACAGGTGACACTGACGCGGGCCGGCGCACTGCTGACGGAGGATTACACCGGCCTGGCATTTATACCCCGAAAGAACATTCCGGTGAATGACGCAGCTTTCTTCCCGGAGACAGGCTACCGGATCAGCGGGAAGTTCCACGACTTCTGGGAAGACCATGGCGGCATGAGCAGCTTTGGCTACCCGATCTCCGGCGAACTGACCAAGAAGATCGGCGGAACGCAGCGACTGGTGCAATACTTCGAGCGGGCCCGGCTGGAATACGACCCGCAGGAGGCCGACACCCCCGACGCAATCACGGTCGGGCGGCTGGGGATTGAACTGGCACAGCAGCAGGAACTGCCCCGGCAACTGCTCACCCCGGCGCAACCGATCGTCAAACTGAGTAGCGCCACTACCACCTTTGGCGACTCGGCCGGGACATACAACGCCGCCCTGGCCGCCACCCGCCTGAATGGACAGGTGATCGAACCGGGGGCAACCTTCTCCTTCCTCGAAGCCCTGGGCGATATTTCCACGGAGAGCGGCTACACCGCCGGCGCAGCAATTGTCGCCGGCAGAATTGTCCCGATTGTTGCCGGCGGCATCTGCCAGACTTCAACCACGCTCTACCGGGCGGCCTTCAATGCCGGGCTGGATATCACCGAGCGGCACGCCCACTCGCTCTACATTGCGGCCTTCAACGATGTGGTCAGCTTCGACGCGGCGGTCTTCTCGCCGGGCCTGGATCTGCGCACCGTGAATGACACGCCCTATCCCATCCTGGTTGTGGCAACAAGTTCCGGGGGCAGCATCACCATCGACCTCTGGGGGCAGGACGATGGACGCACAACCGAGATGATCGCACCAGCGATTCAGGCGGAGTATGCGCCCGGAGCAACCTACTGGCGCTACGATCCGGAACTACCGCCCGACGCGACGGAGCAGGCGGTCAGTCCCCGCAATGGCATGGAAGTTGTGATGGGGCGGGTGGTCACAACCGCTGACGGCAAGACGCTCCATCGGGACAGCTTTTTCACACAGTACGACGCGGTTGCGGGCGAGATCCGCTACGGCGCGAATGTCACCCCGCCCGAAGGAGCCGTCATCGTGGGCGATCTGCCGCCGACGCCAACATCCACCGCCGAGCCGACTGAGGAACTGCCAACCGCAACGCCGGTACCGGAACTGCCGACCCCGACGATGGTTGCCGAGCCACCGGCAGAGGGCGCAGAACCTACGCCCATACCCACCGTACCCGACAAGCCCGATTGGACCGGGCGCGATACGCCCTGATATGCCTTGATAAAAGTCGGTATGCATACGCAACCCCGGTGGGAGATCTGAAACCTTTCGCCGGGGTTTTACTTGCACAAAATCTTATGTCAACTCCGTCCGGTCCATCCGGGCACCCGCGCATGGCGCTACGATCGGGCACTGGTACACGCGCTTTGTCCTGCCCGAGCGGTAGGGACGAATATGTTTCGCTGGTGTTCACGGTAGGGACAAAAGATGTTTCGACCCTACTTTTTTGGAAGTAACTATACAATTGACAGCGGACAGAAGAGGGGCTACAATGAAGATACCGAATTGTAGCCGTCGGCGGTATCCGTTAGCCAGGTTATGCTGACTGGGAGACGCGGCGTGCCGATAGAAGCAGCACACCGTCCCACCCTGCAGGATGACCGCAATAACCGCAACTGAGGAGAAATGTATGATTCCCGAAAACCATCAGGATCTGTTGAAGACGAAAGCCCTGGTGCATGTCGCCACCATCGGCCCCAAAGGTGAGCCGCAGAGCAACCCGGTATGGTTCGAGTGGGACGGCACCCATCTGATGATTAGCCAGACGAAGACGCGCCAGAAGTACCGCAATGTGCAACACAACCCGCAAATCGCGCTCTCCATGGTCGATCCTGAAAACCCCTATCGCTACCTGGAGATACGCGGCACGGTGGACCGCATCGAGGAAGACCCGAACAAGGATTTTATCAACCATCTGGCGAAGAAATACCTGGGGATGGATAAGTACCCCTGGAACCAGCCCGGCGACGAGCGGGTGATTATCTACATCAAGCCGGAGCACACAACGCATATGGGGTAGCGCCATGTTGATAGGGACGCGCTGCGGCACGTCCACAGCGCCCCGCCGGCGCGATATCACCGTAGGGACGCACTTCTGTGCGTCCGCGTGACGCTATGCTTCACGTAGTGCCGCATTCAGACAATCTTTGGCAGCACAACCGCCTGAAAGCGGCACTACGCCGACCACTCAGCGATGCACGCTGAAAGCTACATCCGTGCCCGCAGTATGCCGTTCCAGTACATCGCCGGAAGTCCGTAGGCCTTCATCGCATACATGCTGTAGCGCTCCTGCGCCTGATCAAACGGGAAGGTCTCCTTCGGCTGCTTATCATAGTCGAACTCGGCCAGAATCAGGCTGCCATACCCGGTGACCAGCGGGCAGGAGGTGTAGCCGTCATAGGTAGCCGCCATTGGCTGCCCGGCAATCAAGGCCATCAGGTTCTCGACCAGCACCGGAGCCTGCTTGCGGATCGCCGCGCCGGTCTTGGACGTTGGCAGGTTGCTGCTGTCCCCCAGGCTGAAGACATTGTTATAGCGCAGATGCTGGAGCGTGTACTGGTTCACCTCAACCCAGCCAATCTCCGCATCAGCCAGCTTGCTCTGCTTAATCACATCCGGCGGACCCATCGGCGGCGTCACATGCAGCATATCGTACGAGATAACCATCTGCTCACCGGCCTGATCCAGCCGGGCAAAGACCGCCTCGCGCCGGTCGGCCCGGATCTCCACCAGATCGTGGTAGAAGTGCGTGTCGATCTGCTTGCGGGCAATCAGCTTCGTCAGCGCATCGGCATATTTCGGCACCCCGAAGATATTCTCACCGGCTGAGGCAAAGTGAACCGTGCTGCGGTCGCGGATGCCCGCCTTGCGAAAATAGTCTTCCGCCAGATACATGATTTTCTGGGGCGCGCCGCCACACTTGATCGCGGTTGAGGGCTGGGTAAAGAGCGCCGTTCCCCCCCGGAAGGTGCGGATATTCTCCCAGGTGGAGTCAACCGTCTGGTAGGCATAGTTGCTGCAGACGCCATTCTTGCCGATCGTCTCTGCCAGCCCCTTAACCTGATCCCAGTTGATCTGAATACCCAGGGCAACAATCAGGTAGTCATAGGTAATCGTATCGCCACCCTTGAGCGTCACGCTGTTGGTATCCGGGTCGAACCCGGCGACCGCGTCCTTGATCCAGGTGGTACCCCGGGGAATCACATCTGCTTCGTCTCGTTGTGACATCTCTTTGGGAAACACGCCCGCCCCCACCAGCGTCCAGAGGGGCTGGTAGTAGTGCCTGGTCGCCGGTTCGATAATGGCAACTTCGGGCGGGTTGGCCTGTTCTGCCAGGTATGCCGCCGCCGTAATTCCCGCCGAGCCGCCGCCGGCAATCAACACCTGGTAATGGTTCTTGTACGTCATTGTCGTATCCCTTTCATTATTCATCATTGAATTACAGGAGTTAAGCGGTGTGTGTTCAAACTGGACGTTTCACTCGATGAAAGCCCGATTCGCCTGCGGCAGCATGGTACTTTTGTAACTTTTTCACAAAAAAATTCACAAAGTGATTTTTTTTGTGAAAAAGATCTGGGTTCTTCCGCCCTGCCGGAGGCAAAATGTCCTTCCAGGTTCGAGACCACGTAACTCCTGTGAATTACACGAGTTACGCGGTGGGTATCCAAACCGGGTGATTGCCTGGATGAACGGTCCGATTCGCCTCCAGCCGGGCGGAAGATCTTCTTCTTTTTCAGGAACATGTTGCACGTTGTGTAACATGTTCCTGAAAAAGATATATAACGTACCACGCTGCCGCAGGCGAAGCCGGCGTTTGGGTCTGACACCGGGCCGGAACAGGCCCCACCGCGTAACTCCTGTGAATTATTGACTTGCCGCCGCCTGTCGCTCCACGGAAACATTATTACCAAAGTTCCGCGCAAAGCTCAGCGCAAAGCCGAGCGCCTCCTGTACATCCCAGCGGAAGGGCGCATTTGCCAGCGCCATTGGCCCGGCGCGGTGGGCTTCGCTGCGGCTCTTGACCAGCGCACTCGCGGCATGCCCAATCACATTCAACGTTTGTGGATCAAGCACGCCCGACTCCATCAGCGCCCGGACCTCTTTCGAGTCAAGCAGTATCACAAAGTTCTTGAAGGCGACCAGTGCGCGTTTGACCGTTGTCTCCAGATCAATTCCCTGCTGATCCACGGCGGCATACAACTCGTCGGCGATATCGACCATCATTGCCAGCATACCGGGAGCCTGCCGCACTGTCTGCTCGATCCACTCCAGATTCTCCATCAACCCGGTCAGCGCCTTGATCGTCCGCGGTTCGGTCAGCTTGTCGAGGAGCGCCAGCCCCAGCTTCACCCGCTCGTCGGGATCGATCCCGATGCGGGTGGCTTCGGTGTACAATCCATCCACGGTATCGGTCATAATGGCGGCCATGTTGGGAGCCTGATCGAGGAGGGCATCGACGCGATTGATTTTGTGCTCCAACCGGTCCAACCGGTCCAGCACCTGCGTAAGGAGTTCGGCAACCTGGGGCAACTCAGCCGCAACAACGGTGTCATGTCCATTGCTAACACCAACACTGGTGTGACTACTCATAGCAACTATCCTTTCCCAAATATCTGTGTACGCATACCGGCACCGACGCCGGCACCGCCGGCAACCGTTACCAGCCAGTTGGGGGAACTCGGCTCCGTTGCCGTTTCTGCTGGTTGCCGCCGCAGGATCATCAGCAACCCCACCATGAGCAGCAGGCCGGCGAAGAGCAGCAGCAGAAATGTCTCCGAAAACATCTGTGATACTTCGGCGGTCAGGTAGGCCCCAGCATCCCAACTCCCCCAAAGACCAGGGCAACCTTGCCGTTCAGCGTTCCCTCACGGCGGTGAAACAGCACGCCGGTCATGCTGTTGATACCGACAATCGCCGGCGATGCGGTTACGGCGGCATGCGGGCTCTGCCCCAGGAGATACACCAGCGCAGGCACCATTAAAATTGACTCGCCACCGCCCAACACCATCCCAATCGCAAATCCAAGACCAGTTTCAAGCACTATCGAATATAAAACGCTATCTGCTTTCTCTCACTACATTCACAGTTTAGAAAAACTTATTTTCTGTGTTACGGAAGTATTTGTTCTTTCTCAGGAAAATGGTCGGTGGCAGCGCGTAGACTGCCACCACATCATCTCTACCATCACGCAACCGATTCGTGGGTCAACTCCTGCATCCAGCGCTGCTCAGGGTCCATCAGGGGGGATACATTCTCAAAGCCGTAGCGCCGCAGCAGGCTGGCGGCAATCTGCGCACGCGGCCCCGTGACACACTGCGTCACAACCGGGCGATCACGCGGGATGTCGTCCAGGTGCCGGGGAATGTAGCCCAGCGGGATATGGGTTGCGCCCGGAATATGCACGGCGTCATACTCGGTCTGCCCGCGCACATCCAGCAGCATCAGGTTATTCTGCGCCAGCCGCTCGACCAGTTCATCCACGGAGACGGTCGGCATGGCACTTGATCCTGCCTGCATCACCTCCGACGTGAAGTAGCCGGGGATGTTATCCACACCAACCGCGTGCAGGGAGCGGTACAGTTCACTCACATCCATATCCTGCGGAGCGATAAAGTAGAATGGTGCCTCGTAATCGACAAACCAGCCCACAAATGTGGTAAACATCCCAGAGGCGGGAATATTAACGGTCCCCGGCACATACGCGTGGGAGAACGCTTCCGGGCTGCGCAAGTCAACCACCAGTTCATCGGCCCGCAACGCTTTGTCAAGGGCGGCGCGGTCCAGGTGCTGCGGATCGGGCAGTTCACTCAGCAGCGCCGGGCCGACCTTGTTGACATACTTCATACGAGCAAAGTAGCGCGGCGCTTCGGGCTGGCCTTCGAGCAGCCACTGCACAAAGTCGTCCTCCTGCCCGATCTGGAAGGCCGGGTTGAAGAGCTTCTCATAGCCCAGTGTGGTAGACGGGATCGCGCCCAGTGCTTTACCACACGCGCTGCCCGCGCCATGCGCCGGCCAGACCTGCAAATAATCCGGCAACTCCTTGATGCGCTGCACCGAGTGGAACTGCCGGCGCGCCCCCGGCTCTTTGGTGCCGACATATCCCGCCGCCGCTTCCAACAGGTCGGGGCGGCCCACATCGCCAACAAACAGGAAGTCGCCGGTAAACATACCAATAGGCTTATCCGCCCCGGCCGTATCGGTGACGAGGAAGGAAATATGTTCGGGGGTATGACCGGGCGTGTGGACAACCTCAATCCGAATGTTGCCCAGCATCCAGGTATCGTTATCACGGACCAGAATCACCGTCGGGTCGTCTGTATAGCCATACTTCCAGTCCGCATCGCCCATATCGCTCAGGTAGATCTTCGCGCCGGTGTGTGCGGCAAGTTCCCGGCTACCGCTGACGAAATCGGCGTGAATGTGGGTCTCCGTCACCTGGGTAATCTTCAGACCCTCTTTCTCGGCGACGCGCAGGTAGGGCGCAATATCGCGCATCGGGTCAACTACCAGCGCCTCTCCGGTTGCGGCACATCCCACCAGATATGAAGCCTGTGCCAGTTCATCGTCATAAAAATATTTGAGAAGCATTCTTCTATCCTTTCCACACTGCATCACTACTGCGGCAAGCGGCGTACATTCATTTACAGGAGTTACGCGATGGGCGTTCAAATGAACCGTCTGCTCTCGATAACGGCGTATTTCGCCTGCGGCAGCATGGTACTTTTTTGTCTTTTCCGGAAAATTTGGCTCGGAGAGCCAAATTTTCCGGAAAAGCAATGTTCCATTCCACCCTGCCGGAGGCGAAGCGGGCCCTTTGTCCAGACAGACGCCTGGTTTGAAGCTGACTGCGTAACTCGTGTCATTTACACGACTTACGCGGTGGTTCATCAAACCGGGCGTTTCACCCGGTGAACGGCAGAATCGCCTGCGGCAGCATGGTACTTTTTGATCTTTTTCACGAACATTTGGCTCAAAGAGCCAAATGTTCGTGAAAAAGATCGAGAATCTTCCGCCCTGCCGGAGGCGCATCCCATCCGCTGGATGGACGACCGCGTAACTCGTGTCATTTAGGGAAGCGGAAGCTGTTAATTGTCCCACCCTCCGGAAACTTGGGCGTCAGCAAGCCCACGAGTAGAGCGTCTGAGGGAGCTTGGGGTGAACAAGAGCTTCCGCTTCCCTTACACGACTTACGCGGTGGTTCATCAAACCGGGCGTTTCACCCGGTGAACGGCAGAATCGCCTGCGGCAGCATGGTACTTTTTGATCTTTTTCACAAGAATTTTGCACTTCGTGCAAAATTCTTGTGAAAAAGAATGGAATCTTCCGCCCTGCCGGAGGCGAAATTTCCTTTCGGGTGAGCAACCGCGTAAGTCGTGTGTGTATCTGGTCATTCCGTATCACTCCCCTCCAGCATATACGAGATGGAGTTGCGGCGGAAGAGGCTTTCTGCTTATAATATCCATAAGCCCCAACTTATAGGAGAAGTGCCATGATCGATCTCTACAAACTCAAAATCTTTGCCCGCGTGGTCGAAGCCGGCAGCTTTAGCAAAGCCGCGGCCAATCTCTATATGTCGCAGTCCGGGGTGAGCCAGCATATGCAGGAGTTGGAGGCCGGCCTGGGAACCGTGCTGTTTAACCGCGGGCGGCGCGGCGTGACGCTGACGCCTCCCGGCCAGACACTCTATGACTACACCTGTGCCATTTTGCGCCTGGTGGCCGAGGCGACCGCGAAGGTCACGGATGTGGTCAATCTGCGTAGCGGCCAGATTACGATTGGGGCCACCCCCGGTGTGAGTGGCTACCTGCTGCCCTGCTGGGTGCAGGCATTTCAGCAGCGTTTCCCCAACCTCGCCGTATCAATTCAGACCGCCGTCACCCCACAGATCATTGCCGATCTACGGGCACGTACGCTGGATCTGGGGGTGATCGAGGGTGAGATCAACCCGGACGAACCGGATCGGCTGGAGGTGGTAGCGTTGCAGGCGGTCAATCAACTGGTGATTGTCGGGCGGCAACATGCCTGGTGGGAGCGATCCGGCGTGCCGCTCACCGCGCTGGATGGGCAGCCCTTTGTGATGCGGCAGGCCGGCAGCCAGACGCGCATCTGGCTGGATCAGATGCTGGAGCAGCATGGCATCACGCCCCATGTTGTCGCGGAGTTCGATAATCCGGAGTCGATCAAGCGCATGGTCAGCGCCAGCCAGAGCATCACCATCCTGCCGGAATACGCGGTCCAGGATGAGCAGGCATTGGGGCTGGTGCGCGCCATTCCCATCGAGCAACACCCGCTCCAGCGCACCCTGAAACTGACCTGGAACAGCGCGCTGCCATTTGCACCAGTGACCCGCGCATTTTTGCTGCACCTCAGTGCAACCTTCCCGGTGCTCCAGGAGTTGCTGAGTGAAGAAACGCGCGCGGAAGTATAAACATACCGGTAGCGCACATCAGGTTCTGGATGCACATGCTACCAGTATCAGCTATAATAGACCGTACACTATAATTAGTGCAAAATCAGCATTGCTATTGGGAAAAGAATGTATTCAACCACAGTCATTGAACCGGGTGATCAGTGGGAACTCGACGCGCCTGCCGCAGCCCTGCGACGCGGCGAACTCCTCCTAACACCGGCATTTAGCAGTCTCTTTACGTCCGGCGACATCCGCGTGTTGCTTGATACGCCCCAGGGCTCTGCGCCGGTCAGCTATGATGCCGCGCAAAATATGCTACATGGAACTCCGCTACGTCGCCTGGCGGATCAGGCCGGAGCGCTGCGCCTGGAGTGTGTCGCGCCCGATCCCATCACGCTGCGCCTGCAACCGGTTGCCACCGAGCAGTTGACCGTTCCCACCACCGGGCTGACCACCGACGAAGGCGTGCCGCTGGCATTTGAACCGGGGGATAATACCTTCTTGCAATACGAACCTCGGCAGCGCACCGACCTGCGCCAGTTTCACCTGGGATTACAGGCGATCCAGTTTGGCATGGTGGCCGGCTTTGACGAACTGCTCGCGCTGCCGCTGCTCCGGGATGTCGAACTGCTGGAGCATCAACTGCGCACGGCGCGCATGGTGCTGAGCCGGCTGCGCGGGCGGGCGCTGCTCTGTGACGAGGTGGGCCTGGGGAAGACCATCGAGGCCGGCATGATCCTGCTGGAACTGGTCGCACGCGGGCTGGTGCGCCGCACGCTGGTGCTGACCCCACCTTCACTGGTGGAGCAGTGGCAGGGCGAACTGCGCCGCAAATTCGGGCTCGACAGCATTACCCACGATGATCCACTTTTTCGGGAGCAGGGCCAGGCCGCCTGGGAGCAGCACGAACGCATCGTCGCTTCCTACCACACCGCCAAACGTGAGCCGCACCGTTCCGCCATCCTTGCGCACGAGTGGGATATGGTCATCATTGACGAAGTGCATCACTTTCGCAATGCGCGTACGCAACTCTGGAAATTCGCCGCCGACCTGCGCAAGAAGTATGTGCTGCTGCTGACCGCCACGCCGGTGCAAAACAACCTGGAAGAACTCTTTAACCTGGTGACGCTGCTGCAACCCGGCTTGCTCAGTACATCGCGCTCGTTCCAGCGCCAGTTTGTGGATCGCAAGGACAAGCAGACCCCGCGCAATATTGATCAACTGCATGATCTACTGGCCGAGGTGATGGTACGCAATCGCCGCTCCACAGTCGGGCTGGCGCTAACCCACCGCATTGCCCGCACCGAGATGGTTGCGTTTAGCCCGCCGGAGCGGAAACTCTATGACGAGGTCTCGCGCTTTGTGCGCACGCATTTGCATCAGGGCACCGGCACGCGCATGCTCAACCGCATGACCCTGCTGACATTGCAGAAGGCGCTGGGCAGTTCCAGCCATGCCGCCGCGCCGATGATCGAGCGACTGGCCCTGGACGAACGCCTGTCGCCGGAACTGCATGCGCCCCTGACGGAACTGGCCGCCACCGCGCAGGGCATCACCCACAGCGCCAAGATTGACCACCTGCTGGCGCTGCTACCGACCTTCTCCGACAAACTGGTGATCTTTACGCAGTTCCGCGACACGCAGGAGCGCCTGGGCGAACGGCTCCGGGCGGCGGGCGAGGAAGTGGTACTATTCCATGGCAGCCTGTCACGGCTGCAAAAGGAAGAGGCCATCCAGCAATTTCGCGGTCCCGCGCGCATCCTGGTCAGCACTGACTCCGGGAGCGAGGGGCGCAATTTGCAGTTCTGCAACGTGATTGTCAACTTCGACCTGCCCTGGAACCCGATGAAGATTGAACAGCGTATCGGACGCTTGAGTCGCATCGGGCAGCAGCGCGATGTGCATGTGATCAACCTGGTGGCGCGCGATACGCTGGAAGCAGCCATGCTCTACCTGCTGGACGCCAAGATTGCCATGTTTGAACTGGTCATCGGCGAGGTAGATATGATTCTAGGCAGTCTGGAAGAAGATCAGGAGTTTGAAGAGATGGTCGCCGAACTCTGGATGCAGACACAAACCGAGCAGGATTTCCAGCAGGCGATGGAGCACCTGGGGGAACGACTGGTTGCGGCCAAACAGTCTTACCTGGAACAGCGCGCCTACGAAGATAAACTGTTTGGTGAGCGTTTTGCCCCACCGCAGTGATTGTCGGTTAGAAATGGTAGCACGCAATGGATAGGAATCATCGTTCACCGCTAGAACAATTTTTTCGGGACTATGTAGAAACCAGTGGCGGCATCTGGGAGGAGATCGAACCCCAGGTCTACGATGTGCTCTGGTCGGATGCAGAAGAGCCGCAGCGCATAACATTTGACTCGGAGGCATTGCCCGAACATCCCTCAGCGCAACTGCTCACCTTTGGCCTACCCCTGCTGGATGCTATGCTGGAAGAAGCGCAGCAGCGCGGGCAGGCGGCGCGGGCCTATCTGGACGGAATGCATATCGAACCTTATGGAATTGAAACCCAGGTGGAGCGCGATCTGACGTTGCCGGGCAGTGTCCGGATGAAGGTCGAGCAGGTACGCACGCGCTATGTGCGGCATACGCTCTTCTGGTTTGAGGCGACCTATCTCAGCGATGAGAAGGAGCAGACGCTCTACACCGCTGCTGTAGATCGCTACTACGGGCGGTTGGTGCGCCACCTGGAGCCGCTTGACAGTGCGCAGTTGAGCGCGGAGCGGCTCTGGCCGCACCCGGACGCGCCCGCGCTTCCGCTCGATCAGGCCTATCTGCTGGCGCGCGAACGGATCGTGCGGAATGTGCTGGTCGCCGCCAACAGCCACCAGCGCGAACGGCAGACCCGCCTGAGCAAGCAGATTGAGCGCATGGAGCAATACTTCACCGATATGCGCGCCGAGGTTGAAGAGCGCATTCAGAAGGCGCAAGCACGCGGCGACGACACCGCCGGCCTGCTGCAGCGCATCGAAGCGCTGGAGCGCGAACGGGTGCTACGGATTGACGAACTGCGGCGCAAAGCGGTGACGCGGGTTCACCTGCGGTTGACCAACCTGCTACACCTGTTGATCCCGCGCCTGTTTCTGCGTACTCGCCTGGTGCCCACCGGCAAACAGCAGCGCGCCACCGAACTGCCGCTAACGATCACCTGGGATCCGCTGGTGGGCAAGACCGATGCAGTAGATTGTCCGACATGCGGCACGCCAACCTACGAACTGAGATTGAAAGCACGCGGCGCATATGGCTGCCCGGCATGTCAGTAATATGCGTTACGCGGTAGGCGTGCAAACGTCCCGTTTGATGAGACGAAACGCAGTTTCGCCGGCGGCAGGGCAGAAGTCGTATAAATGACACGAGTTATGCGGTGCAGCCAATTCCAGCCAGGTATCAGACCGCAACGCCAGTTTCGCCTGCGGCAGCGTGGTACTGTTTTATCTTTTTCACAA
>DAOTUI010000022.1:0-5699 GCA_034437035.1 Chloroflexaceae bacterium | reverse complement strand
CCGTAATGTGTAAAACATTTCTGCAATTTTCATCGCCATGTGGGGCGAGATGCTTCCCAAGTGGCCGTTTTTGACCGGCTAATGGGGAAATTTTACGAACTCGTTCCGAAAATAAGCGAACGGTGAGAATAGGGTAGAAGAACCTATCATGTAAGTCGTGTTATTTATGCTGAATGTTACGGGAACAGCGGAGAATGTTCTCATCGTGTAGAGTTTTCTGGCGTTTTTGCCGGCATTAACACCCTGATCTTGGCTGGCAATAGACCGAATGTTTGGGTATTGCGGCAAAGAGTATGTTTATTACAGATATAGCTATTTTTTAATATGAAAAGTAATTGAAATCTCTACTTTTTGCACGGATTCTGTGTTATACTTGAGAACTATAACAGTGCTAACTACGTTGTAAATATTATGGAGTGCCGTCTGCGGGCGGTCAGCCGTGTCTACTGAAGCCGGTCCTTCGTGACACGTAGGATTGTTATACATGCAGGGGTTTGTTCTTTTTGACAACCGGAGAAGTTTCGTGTAGACAATCTAGAGGAGCTGCGGTATGACCCCCTGGTTTATTCCTGATGATGTCCACGTCGTACATGGTGTCCCCTCGCAACTACGCGCACCAGGGCGGACGACAACCATAGCAACGGCGTCCAACGAGAAGCTTTTAGCAGCGTGTGCCGCTGATACCGACAGAAGCATTGCCACGTCAGCGCAGCATAACCCCAACCATCAGCCGAGAAGGTTCCGGTCTACTCTAGCCCGGATCATTGCACAACTTTCCCGCATTGTGTCTGAAGAAGGCCTGTGCCGGTCGAATGTCTTCACATATTCTCCGCAGAAGAAGAAAAGCATGGCGCGGTTTTTTATTGCCGGATTACCTCGACATTTGAATGGACATTCACATGTTGAGTATGCGCATAACGATCAGGAACTGTTACTGCAAGGAGTGCTCCGTTCACTAACTGAACATATTGCCGTTCTGGATGCCGATGGTACGATTATTGCCGTAAATGAGGCATGGGACCGCTTTGCTCAGGAGAATGGTGCTGCTGATCTGCGGCGTACGAGTGTCGGTGTCAACTACTTGCAGGTCTGCCGGAGCGCAATCGGGCCATTCTCGGAGGGTATGACCGATGTGGTGGCCGGGATTCAGGCGGTGCTCCACTATCTCAGTCCGCAATTTACGCTGGAGTATCCTTGCCCTTCACCGGACCAAGAACGCTGGTTTCTCATGCATGTAACACCATTGCCCGAGGAGCATGGCGGTGCGGTAGTTGTGCATATCGACATTACCGAACGTCGGCAGGCCGAGCAGCAGCGCCTGATGCTGGAGCGCAAGCTGATGGAGGCGCAGAAACTGGAGAGCCTGGGGATTCTGGCGGGTGGTATTGCGCATGATTTTAATAACTTGCTGGCCTCAATTCTGGGTAGCGCGGAGCTGGCACTGCTCGATCTGCCACTGGACACACCGGCCTATGCCAATGTGAAACATGTTGAACTGGCGACCCGCCGCGCCGCCGAGTTGACGCGACAGATGTTAACCTTCGCCGGCAAGCGGCAACTGGTGGCGCAACTGGTTGATCTGAATGCCGTTGTTACGGAGATGTGCAACCTGCTGACGGCCTCGGTAGCCCGGCATGTGGATCTGTGGACGAAGTTGCATCCGCATCTGCCGATGATCGCGGTTGATGCCATTCAGATCCGCCAGGTGATTATGAATCTCGTGATTAATGCAGCCGAGGCGCTGCGTTCGGAAGATGGGCGGATTACCATCACAACCGGCTTTCGGCATGTTGATCAGGACTATCTGGCGACGACACGCCTGGCAAACGAGGCGCGCACGGGTGACTATATCTATCTGGAAGTGACGGATACCGGCTATGGTATGGATCGTGCCACGCTTGAGCGTATCTTCGATCCCTTCTTTACCACAAAACAGACCGGGCATGGCCTGGGGTTAGCAGCCGTCCTGGATATTGTGCGCGGGCATAAGGGGACGATAAAAGTCACCAGCGCGGTGGGACAGGGGACAACTTTTACGGTTCTGGTGCCCTGTTCGACGCCTGCCTCCCACTGTGGCTCGGTAGACGAGTCGGCATTGACGGCAACGGAGCATTACAACACAATCCTGGTGATTGAAGACGAAGAGAATGTGCGCACGGTCATTCGGCGCATGCTCGAGCGGTTAGGCTTTACTGTGCTGGTCGCCGATAATGGGCGCACCGGGTTGAACCTGTTTCGCGCGCAGTCGGATAGCATTGACTGCGTGCTGATTGACCTGACCGTGCCGCACCTGGATGGCGCGCAACTGCTCCCCGAAATTCGGCGCATTCGGCCGGACGCGCCGGTTGTGTTGATGAGCGGCTATACCGAAGAAGAGGTGGCGCGGCGCTTTGCAACTGATAATCTGCCGATTATTCTGATCAAACCGTTTACCTCGCACGATCTGCGGGAAAAAATCCGCCAGGCTATCGCGCATCGCGCCTGAGATGATCCCACGTCCGATTTATTTCACTGGCCGGCAGGCTGTTGTGAAGGTTATGTAACAAACGAGTACCAGCATGGCAAACATGCCGGTTACG
Source organism: Chloroflexaceae bacterium (assembly GCA_034437035.1). Lineage (GTDB taxonomy): Bacteria > Chloroflexota > Chloroflexia > Chloroflexales > Chloroflexaceae > CAKZQX01. The sequence goes on along the minus strand of DAOTUI010000022.1, from coordinate 3,120 downwards.
GCGAATGTGTGTAGATGATTGAACGGGTCAAGCATAATCGCGGCAACGTCGGACAGCACGGCGCGCGGGTTGAGCAAGAGATCCCAGCTATTCCAGCGCAAGAAGCGGCCCAGGTAGATGCCGACCCCGCTCAAGCCCACGCTCCCAAGGACCAGCAGCCGGCCGGCGACCCGGCCGGCGAAGTGTTCGACCAGTGTTTGCATGCTCTGGAGCGAGGCTACGGCGAGAAAGCAGCCGGTCCAGGCAAACGCCAGCAGCAAGCCGGTGTCGTACCACCAGAGAAATGTCTGGTGTTGCAAATGCACAAAGTCGGTGAGAATGTAGGGAGCATTGGGCAAAAAGAGCAACCAGAACCCGCCGGGCAGCAGCAGTCGCCACCAGTGGTGTGGGTAGCGCCGCTGGATTGACACAGCCCAGAGGCTCCCCAGGTAGGGTAGCCACGCCAGGAACAGATTCCACACCAGAAAGTAGTATTGCCAGGAACGGGTCACGTAGAGCCGCCCAAACAGGATGCCGCATGCCAGCATACTCGAAAGCAGCAGTGGGTAAAACAGGTGTCTTGCCAGAAAATGGTGAGTATGATAAAGGTAGTTTCGAGCAGTATACATATGATTTTCCCCGTGATTTGATGCGTAATGCGTGAACCGTGATGTGTGATGGCTTCAGGTGAGCGTGGCTAACTCACGGACGCAGAGCCGCAATGTTGCCAGGTGCCCCTCCAGCGGTTCCCGTCCAATATCGTCGGTCTGATGTTGCTACTTAAGCTTTACGCATCCGGTTGGGGTGTACTGCCGGCTGTGTCGCTTACCTTGTTCCCCGACAATACACGATTTGCCGGGTTGCCGGCACCATCAAGCAGCGACTCGAGTAGTGGCAGCAGATGCGCTACCTGTCGCATCCGGATAATCCCATCCCAGAATGGCTCAAATTTCTTCCAACCGCCCGTATAGGCGATATGCCGCAGGCGTTCGCCCCATCCGGTTTTGGTCCAGGCGGCTTTCACAATCGCATCCCAGCGGTAAAACTCGTGATAGGCGCGCCAATAACCGGCCTCAAGCGTTGCCGGGGACATTCCGGCCGGTTGGTAGACGGCATGGCGGGTATCGTACCGCTGCCAGTGCGTGCTCATGATCCGCTGCTCTCGCAGTAGCTTTTGCTGGAGGGCTGTACCGGGGTACGGTGTCAGAATATGAAATGTTGCCGTCTCAATCCCTTGCTCAATGGCCCAGGCGACCGTGCGATCAAATACCGACTCGTCATCGTCATCCATACCAAAAACAAAGCTGGCGTTAACCATCACACCCAGGTCATGTAAGCGCCGGATAGCGGCGTTATAGTCTCGATTGAGATTATGATATTTGTGCTGTGCCGTAAGATTGCGGGGATTGAGCGTTTCAAACCCGATAAACAGGCTGCGCAGGCCGCTTGCCACCGCCTGTTCCAGCAAACCCGGCTTCAGCACGGCCTGTACCGTACCGGCCGCCTGCCAGAGCCGTCCCATACCCTGCATTCCTGCAAACAGGGCTGTCGCAAAGCGGGGATCGCCAAATAGATGATCATCCAGAAAATAGAGGTGGCGTCCCGGTAGTCGTTCGATCTCGGCCAGGGCCGCATCGACTGTCTGGGTGTAAAATGATTTGCCGCCGTGAAAGAACGCTTCTTTGTAGCAGAAATCGCACGCATACGGGCAACCGCGTGACACGACAAGTGAGTTGGGTACCAGGTAGAGGTGGCGCTTAATCAGGTCGCGGCGTACCGGCGGCAACCCTGCCAGGGTGCGTTGGTGTGAACGGTAGACCGAAGCCGGGTTACCGGCGCGAAAGTCGGACAGAAAGGCGGGCCAGGTATCTTCACCCGGCCCGATAAAAATTGTATCGGCGTGGCGGGCGGCCTCGTCAGGCAAAGACGTGACATGCAGCCCACCGAGCGCAACATGCGCGCCTTTTTGCCGGTAGTAGTCAGCCAGGGCATAAGCCCGATAGGCAGAAGTGATGTATACCTGAATCACAACCAGATCGGGCGTGTCTTCCAGGTCAAGCGACTCAACATGTTCGTCCTGGATGGTCACCAGGTCATCTTCCCGTAGATATCCTGCCAGGGTTGCCAGTCCCAGCGGTGGAAAAAGCGAATATTTAATTGGTCGCCAGAACGGGCTGTGGGCTTCGGTCAGGGCGGGTAAGATCATTTTTACATGCATTGTACTGCTCCTGGGATCGGTCAGGGAGGTTCCTGCCGATTGTTGGGTGCATCTTGCACCATAGTCATTGTTGTATCAGGCGGTGTCAGGCAACCCAGAGCGCCGCGGCGATTACAACCCAGAGAATAATCAGTGACAGGCAGCCGTTGCCTTGCGACTCTTCCGGTTCCGCCGGGGGTTTTGTCTCGACATAGATAATCTGTGGTGAGCGTGGCTCAAACAGCAGGTAGCGCAGCAGAGCCAGGACGATAAATGCGACCAGTGCGAACATCACCAGGTTTTCCATAATGTTGTCCCCTTTCTATCGTTCCCCGGTTGTAGCATAGCGTAGTTGTCCCGGATACCGCTACGTCTTAGAGTCGCATGCCGGGGCACTTGAGTGCATACCGTCTGCACTTGAGTGCTTGACGGGGGGGGACGGTCGTGTGCTACCCTGCATACCATACACTGGCATGCATTACGCAGTGGGTATTCACCTCGCAGCGGCCGCAGGCGAAGTCGGGTGTTATCGGGTTCAAACGCCCGGTTTGTAGACCGACCGCGTAACGCGTGTCAATAACACGCGTTACGCGGTCACGAACCCAGAAAGAAATCTCGCCTCCGGCAGGGCGAAGCTGAATTCCATCTGATCAAACGGTTCGTTTGATCGCTCACCGCGTAACTCCTGTAAATAACACGACTTACGCGGTGGTTCATCAAACCGGGCGTTTCATCCGGTGAACGGCAGAATCGCCTGCGGCAGCATGGTACTTTTTGATCTTTTTCACAAGAATTTTGCACTTCGTGCAAAATTCTTGTGAAAAAGATAAAACAGTACCACGCTGCCGCAGGCGAAACTGGCGTTGCGGTCTGATACCTGGCTGGAATTGGCTGCACCGCATAACTCGTGTCATTTATACGACTTCTGCCCTGCCGCCGGCGAA
>DAOTUI010000021.1:0-9853 GCA_034437035.1 Chloroflexaceae bacterium | reverse complement strand
GGCAGCGTGGTACTTGTTTATCTTTTTCAGGAAAATTTGGCTCTCCGAGCCAAATTTTCCTGAAAAAGAAACGATATCTTCCACCCTGCCGGAGGCGAATCGGGCCGTTTGTCCAGGCAGACACCTGCCAGGTCAACGACCGCGTAACGCGTGTCAGTTACAGGAGTTACGCAGTACCGTCTATTCTGGACTGGTGCCAGACCCAAACGCCAGTTTCGCCTGCGGCAGCCGAAATTTCCTTTCAGGTTTGTGTCCGCGTAACGCGTGTCAGTTAGAAACACTGGCAAGGAGCAGTAGATTATGGCTATCTCACGACGAAGGTTTCTGGGCGGAGGGGCCGCGCTAACCGCCGCCGCCACATCTGCGGCACATCTGCAACCGCTGCCGGCACAGGCAGCAGCAGCGCGCACAAACGCCGGTCTGACCGCGCAGCCGGCGCTGGAGGTAATCGCGCTCAACCGGATGGCCTATGGTCCCCGCCCCGGCGACATTGAACGAGTACGCACCATGGGTTTCAACGCCTATGTTGAGGAACAACTCAATCCCGCCGCCATTGACGATAGCGACTGCGATGCCCGGCTGGCGGCAGTGCGGCTCAGACTGCTTGATCAACTGCTCCCGCTCGCCGCGTTGAGCAAGCCGATTGCAGATCTCTGGCCCCTCACCGACTATAACACACCGCTAGATCATGCAGAGCGCAAGCGTCCCTTCGACGAAGTACGGGTTGCTACCTGGATACGTGCAGTCTACAGCCGACGGCAACTCCAGGAAGTGCTGGTTGATTTCTGGCATAACCACTTCAATGTCAACGCCGCGTCCGATGTCCGCATCCAGGTGGCGCTTCCAGGCTACGACCGCGATGTGATCCGCGCGCACTGCCTGGGCAACTTCCGCACGCTGTTGGAAGCGGTCGCCGGCAGCACCGCCATGCTCTACTACCTGGATAATGTGCATAACCGTGCCGTCAGTGGCGTGAGCGGCAACGAGAACTATGCCCGCGAGTTGTTTGAGCAGCATACACTCGGCGTGGCAAACTATCTGCGCGGCTACACCAACGCGGAAGGGATTAGCGCGAATGCGGATGGACATGCCCATGGTTATGTCGATATGGATGTCTACGAAGCGGCCCGCTGCTTTAGCGGCTGGACCGTTGCCAATGGCGAGAATAACCGCGCCGGCACGGGCGAGTTCTTCTATGACCCAGACTGGCATGACCCGGATGCGAAGACCGTCCTGAGTGTTAATGGGCAACCTACCATCGCGGCCGGCCAGGGAGTGCAGGATGGCCGGTTGGTGCTGGACATGCTGGCGCGCCACCGGGAAACAGCGCGCCACCTCTGCACAAAGCTCTGCCGCCGCCTGATCGCCGACAACCCGCCCGCAAGCGTGGTTGACGCCGCAGTGGATACCTGGATGGCACATCCTGACGCGGACGATCAGATCCGGCGCGTGGTGCGGACAATCCTGCTGTCGGCGGCATTTCAGACTACCTGGGGCCAGAAGATCAAGCGGCCCTTCGAGGCGATTATCAGTTACCTGCGCGCCACCGGAGCCGAGCTACCCAGCGATACACTGGATATTACGGATAGCTATTGGATACGTATTTTCAATGAGTACCAGCATAGCGGGCAGCGCCTCTTCGCGTGGCCTACCCCGGAGGGCCACCCGGACCTGATGTCCTACTGGGCTAACGCCAACGGCATGCTACGACGGTGGGAATTGCCCTTTGTGCTGACTCAGGATTGGGGTGGCAATGTCCAGGTTGATCTGCTCGGCCAGACAGATCTGAATGCCACCTGTGTGCAGATCGTGGATGCCTGGATTGCGCGGCTATGCGGCTATGCGATCAGCAGCAACACCCGCCAGGCGCTGATCGACTTTCTGGCCCAGGGCGGCGACCCGGACCAACCCCCGCAGCCAGGTGACAACACCATCGACTGGAACGATCCGCTGGCGGTTCAAGATCGGGCGCTCACACTGGTGCAGTTGCTGGCCGCCGGCCCGGATTTTCAGGCGCGGTAATGCGTATTAGGGACACGCCTTACGCGGTGGACATGCAAACCGGACGTTTGATCCGATGAAAGCTCGATTCGCCTGCGGCAGCATGGTACTTTTCTTCTTTTTCACAAAAATGTTGCACATCGTGCAACATTTTTGTGAAAAAGAACTGGAGTCTTCCGCCCTGTCGGAGGCAATATCCCCCACCAAACGCGGGATCGCCTGATGCATGGCAGCATTGACAGGTTCGCGGTTTTCGCTCATTTCGTGTTGTTCGTGGTCCAAACTCCCACCGCGTAAGTTCTATTAAAGACAGGCTTTTTGCGGTAGGGACGCGCAGAAGCGCGTCCGCCGCCTCGCTTGATGCGATTATATCACCCACCCCAAAAACAGGCATCCGCCCGGTCCGGCTTGAGCCGGCAGGGCCACCGAACCTCTCTCACCAGACATCTCCAGGCATAGCGAAACCCCTGACTTCAATTCCATGAAAAGATAAGCACAAAATGCACCACCCAGTGAGTACCCGGACGTATGCAGTACATCCAGACGTGACAGGAATTATCATAGAACGATAGGCACATTTTTCTAACCAAATTATTTTTACCGTCTTAGATCTACGTTATCAGTATCATATAATACATACTGCGTGCAATTTCGTGCTATAATGCCCTCTCGCAATAGAACACAACGCCACACTGCCGAATAATCGCGTATACGTTGTATCAGTAAATCCGGAGAAGGAAATGACGCATGAAGCAAGCCGGGTCTTGCTGGCAGACCCACATCCCCTGGTCTGTATCGGTCTTCGCGCACTGCTTGTGAGCAGCCGCCAGTTTGAATTAGTGGATGTAGTTACAGCCGGCGACATCGTACAGCAGTACTGCCGGGAATACCAACCCGATCTACTCCTCCTCGATCCCGCCCTTCCCGGCCCATCTGCCGTCGAAATTATTACTGCCGTTCAGACTCACTGCCCGACAACCCGCGTTCTGATCCTGACCAGTTGTGACGATGAGGCAACCGTACGGTCGCTGCTTGCTGCGGGCATCGCCGGATATCTGCTCAAGGACGAAGCACCGGAGGTGCTCATGCAGGCACTGGAACGGGTAGCCCAGGGAGGGACATGGTTTAGCCAGGCAATTATGGCACACCTTGTGCATGGGCAACCGGATGGAATGGATCACGCTGCGGTTACGGAGTTAACCCGACGCGAGCAGCAGATTCTGTGCCTGCTTGGGTACGGATGGAACAACGCACGCATCGCCACCGAACTCCAACTGGCCGAGCAGACGGTACGCAACTATATTCGCCGGATCTATAGCAAACTGGGGGTTCACTCACGGGCTGAAGCGATTATCTGGGCACGGGAGCGGGGAGTTGTATAACGCCTTTCCTGTTGCGGATCTGAGTAGTATGGGTGTACGGGTATGCATGTACCAGGATGACGAGTACATGCATACCATAAAAAACAGTACGGTTGTGTCTAGGCAGGGTAGTGCAGATGATGTACCTTACGGATATAGAGAGACATCAGAGAGAAGTCGTACCATCACAAGGGAGACGCGGCTTGGAGCCGCGTATGGAAGCTGCACGAATCCGCTCCATTTGTCCGATGGTACGCTGATGTCGCTATAACCTTAATTAGAATAACTCTCAATGAGAAAGGAGAGCGCGACAATGCATCACAAGATCCTAATGGTAACCTTAGTCCTCACGTTCATTATCACCTCATCAACCAGTACCTTAGCAGCACAGTCATCTGAAAAGGAGCGAGAAAAGTATAACCAGGTTATGGAAGAGTATGGTTTAAAGATGGTCGAATAAATCCCCGATGGTGTTACACCAATCGAAGTGAGTAGCCCTGAGGAATTAGATGCTCTATTTCGAAAAATCGAGAATGATCTACGCAACTCCACTTCAACAGTGAGTGAGGCAATTGAGGATACACCTCTTGAACAACCTGAAACCAGTGCTACAGCCTACACAACAGTCAATAGAAACTGTTCAGTTGCGTTAGGTGGACTGACGAATCCATATTTTAACACGTATGGTACGATCCGTGTTGGTACAGTAGATTCCTCATGGCGCTGGATTGACTCTGCAACTGCTAGTGTTGGGTTGTCCGGAGTAACAACTGGTGTGTCTCTTTCCGATCCATGGACACAGGCAGACATTAATTCTAATCAGACATCAGTCTATATATCGGGAGGTGGAACTCTGAATTATTACGTCTTAACACCGATTGGACCGGTGACTTTTAGCAGTGAACCAATAAGTTGTTCTTTAACCTACTCTGTTTATTAAGAAACAGAAACAACAACAAACTATAGAGAACTCAAGTTCTCTATAGTTTGTTGTTGTTTCATAAAGTCAGGAGTAAAACATTCTTATGCAGAATACACCTCTTTTTATCGCTCAGCTTTATAATTTCACTTTTATAGTGCTGTGGTTGGTACTAATGGTGATAGCTCTTATAAAACTAGGAAGAAATGAGAATAATATGTTTATGCGAGTGTAATTATTATGGTTTTTTATTATTTTTCTTATCCCGATAATTGGACCCGTTATATTTTTCGTTTATTCACGAAATAAAAAACAAGAATAAAGTGATAATGAAAGGAACTATATGCATCAATCAGAGAGTATACGCAGCACAAACAGCTATCCGCCCCGGTCCGTGCATGGCGGGTGGGCGCTCTTTCGGGGGTGGCTCCTGGCAAATATCCTCGGCTGGAGTGGCGGTATGGTGCCCGGCTACTTCTTCCCTGTCCGCGAGCCCGTTATGCCGCTCATTACCGGCGTCTGCCTGGGTCTCATCCTGGGGCTGGCCCAGTGGCGTGTGCTACACCACCGGGTACCACACGCCGGCTGGTGGATTCCCGTCACTACGGGCGCACTGCTCCTGCTCTGGGCCATTAATCCAACCAGGCTCGGTCTCATCACTGGCTGTATCATCGGGGTGGCGCAGTGGCCGCTCCTGCGACAGAAACTCGATCCTATCGGGTTCTGGATCATTGCCAACCTGCTGGCATGGTTGCTCAGTAGCTATTTTACTGCCTGGATTCTCCTCGATGGACCGGTCGGCACAGCCCTGAGTGCCGGCGTAAGCCCGCTGGTCAATCACCTCGTCTTCTGGGGCATGTTCGGGCTGCTCTATGGCAGTATCACTGGGACAGCCCTCTGGTTGATGCACTATCGCCTGGCGGGGATGCCCGCGTATCAGGACGGGGCACCGTGATAACCCATCAATGTCTCGGAACCATCCTGCTCATCCTCGTGCTGCCGGCTGCCTGTGGACTATCGGCAGCCTTCTGGTTCACTTTATCTCCTGCCACATTACATCCCGATACCACACCGGTGACAATCGATCTCCTCGCTAACATTACCTGTCACCTTGCCCGCGTGGATAACTGTCTGCACAGGAGCGATCTGATAGTCTGCCGTTGGAAGTTTGGAAGTCCCGCTTCTCATACCACTGGAGTTCCATCCCCCAGAATCCCCCACGCCCACGTTTCGTACGACAACGCCTGTTCCACGCCGACACGGATGGACAGGAATGGTACACTCCTTTACACTACCCGGAGCGTTTGCCTCAGGCTACACCTGGCCTGCATCCTCAGGAGGAACAACCAGTGTCTATCGAAAAGAAGGGGATTGTTATCCGCGATCCATGGTATGAGTTCGCTACCAACCCGGCCTACCCGGATGCGCCCAACCAGGCGTTTCAGGATACGATGGCGAGCTACCTGTCCGAGTTAAACGTCCGCTGGGTGCGCCTGGAGTTTCATATTGCCGGCGACGATGTTGAAGCCGAGGTCGCCCGCAACGACTACTTTATCAACGAAGTCGCGCCCCGCTATAACCTCAAGGTGCTGGGGCTGTTGAGTTTTGACCTGCTGCGCGGCACCAGTCCGCGCCAACTGATGACGGATAAGGAAGAAATCGATCCGCTCTACGGTGGCGGTGTTAACGCATATATGCATACCTGGCTGGACCGCGCCCGCTTTATTGCCAACCGTTACCAGGACAAGATCCATGCCTACGAGATCCTGAACGAGCATAACCGGCTCCCCCTCGCCAGCAGCGCAGAACAAGAGCGATTTGCCAACCTGACCTACCGCGGCCGGGCCATTCCGCCCTACCTGGCGGCGCGACTGCACACCAAGTTCTACCACTTCTTCCACAACCGGGATCGGGAGGATCTGCCGGAGGGCGCGTCCTGGCGGGATCAAACTCCGGTGATCATTGGTGGGCTGCATCCCAAAGGCACAGGCGAGCCGGACGAGCGGGACTATCTCTCCGATCTGGAATATCTCCATCAGCTCTACACGCATCCCTGGGGCGGCTTCCCCGACTATCACAAAACATTCGGCACATTCCCCACCGATGGCCTGGGTTACCATCCCTACCCGGAGGAGATTCGCGGAAGCCTCAACCGGCTGCCGCACCACCGCGATATTGCCTGGGAAACGACCATGTTAGCCTACCGCCTTGATGAACTACGTCAGGAACTGCGCGGTATGGGACATCCCGATGTGCCCTTCTGGATTACCGAGATTGGGTACAACATCGCCTATGGCAACCACGATACCGAGGGTCAGGCGGCATTTTTGGAAGCCGTTCAGCGTATGCTGCCGGCACGCGCGGATGTCGCAACCAGTTTCTGGTTCAAGTACGAGGACTTTCCGGGCCTGCATGGGCGTGATACCGAAAAGTGGGGACTAGTCCATATTCCCTACACGGTAGATGACGGCGTTGTCGCCTACGATCCGCAGGGGACACCGGCCTATACCCGCCTCGCCTATCACACCTATAGCACCATGGGCTAAATGCAATACCTTCAATCACACGCGTCACGCGGTGCGGACTATTCCGGCCGCGTGCCGGACCCAGAGGCCAGTTGCGCCTCCGGCAGCTAAAGATCGGGTTTCTTCTGCCCTGCCGCAGGCGCGATCCACTGTCAGGTGATGCATGTCGGACCTGGTCGTTTCGCGTTTTTCGCTCATTTTGCGTTTTTCGTGGTCCAAATCCCCACCACGAGTTACGCGGTGGTTCATCAAACCGGGCGTTTCACCCGGTGAACGGCAGAATCGCCTGCGACAGCGTGGTACTTTGTTCTTTGTTCTATCTTTCTTTGTTCTTGCCCCACCTGGCATCATTTCTGCAATAAAAATACCAGAAACACAATTGCCCGCCAGATGAGACAGATGAGGTTGAACGCATGTCAGATCAGAAAACGTTACGCCAGACCCTGGCCCGCATCGACGGGCGCGGCTACAAAGCCTACAAAGATATCGCGGGATCGTACGATTTTGATGGATTTACCCTGTTTATTGATTATGTTCAGGGTGATCCCTTTGCCGCCCCATCCAAGATCCGCATGCGCGTCCCGCAGCAGCATGCGCAACTCCCCGACGCGCTCCACACCAGCGCTGTCCGCCGGGTGGCCCTGCAAGATTTTCTGGCCCGCACCATGCAGCACGCGATCCGGCGCGTAGTCCAGGGACGGCGCGGCACCGGCAAGAGTGGCCTGATTACGATTGACGCCGGGGGCCAGGAGATCCTGGAGCGTACCGCCATCCGGGTTACGCCGGAGTGGGTCGAGGCGCGGCTGCAGGTCGGGTTGCCCGCCTCAGGTCGCAGCGTGCTGGGGCGGCAGGCCGAGGCGATGCTCTGCACCGAGTTGCCCGAAATTGTCGGCGCCGGGCTGGCCTGGGAGCATCTGCCGCAGCGCGATGGACAGGAGTTTGTCGAGTGCCGGGAAAACCAGGAGCATATTCGCAGTCAACTGGCTGATCGGGGACTGGTCGCGTTTGTCGGCAATGGTGCGATCCTGCCGCGCGCGAGTGGCGCAAGCAACCGGCCGCTGCCGCGCGAACAGGCCGTTCCCTTCACCACGCCGGAGGCATTTCGCGTGACATTTGACTTGCCCAACCCCATCCCCACACCGGACGGCCCGCAGCAGCAGATCAGCGGCATGGGCATCCCGCGCGGTGTCACTCTGATCGTTGGGGGCGGGTATCATGGCAAATCAACCCTGCTGCGGGCGCTGGAACAGAGCGTCTACCCCCACATTCCCGGCGATGGGCGCGAGTATGTCGTCACCGATCCGAGCGCGGTCAAGATCCGGGCCGAGGATGGTCGGCGCGTTGAGCAGGTGAATATCAGCCCCTTCATCAGCAATCTGCCCTACGGACGCAGCACTATGGCCTTCGCCACCGATAATGCCGGCGGCAGTACCAGCCAGGCCGCCAATATTATCGAGGCGCTGGAGGTGGGCACCCGGCTGTTGCTGCTGGATGAAGACACATCCGCGACTAACTTTATGGTGCGTGACGCACGCATGCAGACGCTGGTGAACAAAGCGCATGAGCCGATCACGCCCTTTCTGGATCGAGTGCGTGAGCTGTACGACACCCTGGGTGTCTCGACCATTCTGGTGATGGGGGGATCGGGCGACTACTTCGATGTGGCCGACACAGTGATTATGTTGCGCGACTACCTGCCCCATGATGTCACCGCCGCGGCAAAGCGCGTCCTGCAGGAGCATCCCAGCCGGCGACAGGCCGAAGCGGTCCAGCCGATTGAGCAGATTACCCCGCGCATTCCCCAACCGGGGAGCTTCGATCCCTCGCGCGGTCGCCGCGAAGTGAAGATCGACGCCAAAGACCGCGATCTCATCCTGTTTGGCAATGATCCGATTGATCTGCAGGGGGTTGAGCAACTGGTTGATCTGAGCCAGACGCGCGCCGTGGGCCATGCGATTCATCTGGCAACGGAGCGGTTTATGGATGGAAAGACAACCCTGGCCGAGGTGGTCACCGCCGTGGAGGAGTTTTTTGACGCACATGGGCTGGATGCGCTCGACCCGTTCCACCGTCAGGAGCGCCACCCCGGCAACTTTGCCCGCCCGCGTCGGTTTGAACTGGCGGCGGCGATCAACCGCCTGCGCACTGTACGGATGCAGCAGTTGTAAGCGACTGTCTGAAAAGTTGACGATCAGCGTCTCAGCTGCGGTACATAGCGTGACCGCAAGCGTACCCCAGCCAGGGCATAGCAACCAGATCACCTTCCTTGATGTGTTTAACAGCGTTGCCGGCACTCTCGACGTAGCCAACCCCTTCGTGACCAGGAATAAAGGGAAGGCTTGGTTTAACTGGACAATCACCGTGAGCAGCATGAATATCGGTGTGGCACAATCCAGACGACACGACCTTGACGACCACTTCATTCGCACCAGGCGTTGGCTTCGGCACATCCTCGATTACCAGCGGTTTGGTAAAGTCGTGAACTACAGCGGCCTTCATCGTAACCTCCTATGGTTAACTCAACACAAGATCTATACTTTCCTGGTATACTGGCGCAGTGTGGCATGTAAGTATCATCGTTTCAATACCAGATTTACCAGGTGCATAGCATGATATTGTCAGGATGCTTATCCCTACCACTCTCGTTGTAGGATTTGCGTTGGTAAAGGATTACAGGGCATAAACATCCATCTCGTGTAATCCGTATAGCACGAGGTAAGGGAACTCGCTAGATTGTCGCTACTGATCAAGCAGCAGCATACATAGACAGGGGGTATTTTATACCCACTGTTTAGGTTCAGGAACAGTGGGCTGTCGATGGCATGTTAGCTTCACAGCACGTCCATCAAATTATCAATATCCTATTGATATTGCATAAACGACATGGGTTCCTCCGTACAATTGACTCATGGAAGAACGTGACTACTCCCACAGCTAAAGCATGTGGGCTTCTCGGGACTTACACCCAGGCTGTGTAGCCCCACAGCCAGTATATTTATCGCGGCATTGAGATCTCTATCGATCTGAAGCCCGCAAACAGGACAGGT
>DAOTUI010000020.1:0-8470 GCA_034437035.1 Chloroflexaceae bacterium | reverse complement strand
CGTGATGTGTAAAACATTTCTGCAATTTTCGTCACCATGTGGGGCGAGATGCTTCCCAAGTGTCCGTTTTTGATCCGCTCGTGGGGAATTTTTATGAACTCGTTCCGAAAATAAGCGAACGGTGAGTATAAGTAAAGAACACAATCAATCGAATAAAATAAATCTTTCTATGTCACCTGATACTCAGTGGGAAAATCAAGTACTTGACTGTGCTAAGAGCATGCTACAAGAGGTGTTAAATACAAAAGACAGCAAGCTAAAGAAGATTGTGCTGCCAAAAATACTGCTCATTCACAACACCTTTAACCTTATCAAAATAAACACATACCTACAGTTCAAAGATAAGATCGGCAACCTTCATAATTACCACAGCATATTCTTGATACAAGATAATAATGATTGCTTAATGCTACACTCACAAGAAGAAGCCTGGAGATAACTAATACTATTTCACAGTTTTGCCTTCAGCGCAGGCATGGCTCCCGCACGCCAGATGCGCACCTGTCGTCCGCACGCCAGATGTTGTGGTACGCTATCCCCATGGACTCATGGACTGGCTACATTGACGATAAACTCAATCACATGGTACAATCACCCCGCCGGAGTAGCACACATAAAAACAGGTGAGACATGTCCTGGCCGCTCGGTGACAGGACGCTGGTTGCTACTTTGGTGTAGATATGCTACATTTTAGGATATCCAAGCGGGACAGGAGACAGGGAACTGGGGATACTTCCGGTCATGGTGGCACCGCCGCCGCAACAGCATGGGGTAGATGTTGCCCTCAATCTGGTGGTGATGACAGACACGTCCCCCGCATTACCATTACCGCACGGAACCTGCATCTATTGACCCTGGGCCGTCTCAGTCTGTTATCTGTCCCCACAAACCTGTAGTCCTGGAACCGACTTGTAACAGAAAAGTGTGACTCGATGATGTTTGACACGGTGCTTGTTGCTAATCGCGGTGAAATCGCGTTGCGGGTGATGCGCGCCTGCCGTGAACTTGGTCTGCGAACTGTTGCGGTCTATTCGGAAGCCGATCGTGATGCACCCCATGTGACTTATGCGGACGATGCGTATCTGATCGGGCCTGGTCCTTCGGGCGAGAGTTATCTCAAAATCGATCGGGTCATCGAAGCGGCGCAAAAGTCAGGCGCGGGAGCGATTCATCCCGGCTATGGCTTTCTGGCGGAGAATTCCCGGTTTGCCCGCGCCGTGTGTGAAGCCGGGCTGGTCTTTGTCGGGCCGCCCGCCTCGGCGATGGAGCGCGTAGCTGGGAAGGTTGAAGCACGCAACGAGGCAAAAGCTGCCGATGTGCCGGTTGTTCCCGGCACGCTCAAGCCACTAAACGATGTGTCGGAGGTGCTGCCCCTGGCCGAGGAGTATGGCTATCCGATTGCAATCAAGGCGGTCAGCGGCGGTGGTGGACGTGGTCTGCGCGTCGTCTGGGAAAAAGATGAGATTGAGCCCGCATTTGAGAGTGCCCGCCGTGAAGCTGAAGTTTCGTTCAATGATAGCGCGCTCTATGTTGAGAAGTACCTGAATAATCCGCGCCATATCGAGATCCAGATCCTGGCCGATACGCACGGCAATGTGGTGCATCTGGGTGAGCGCGACTGCTCGGTGCAGCGCCGCCATCAGAAGTTGATCGAGGAGTGCCCCTCGCCCGCGCTGACACCGGAACTGCGGGCCGAGATGGGCGCTTCGGCGGTGCGACTGGCGCAGTCGGTGAACTATATCAGCGCCGGTACGCTGGAGTATCTCTTCCAGGACGGTAATTTTTACTTCCTGGAGATGAATACGCGCATCCAGGTTGAGCATACCGTAACTGAGATGGTCTATGGGATCGATCTGGTCCAGGCGCAACTGCGCGTCGCCCAGGGTGAAAAACTCTGGTTGCGCCAGGAAGATCTGGTGCCACGCGGGCATGCGATCGAGTGCCGCATCAACGCCGAAGATCCGCTGGCAAACTTCCGGCCGGCACTGGGTACGCTGGGTGACTACCGCGAGCCGGTCGGGCTGGGGGTGCGGGTCGATAGCGGTGTGCGCGCCGGTTACAACATTCCGCAGTTCTATGACTCGATGCTGGCGAAGCTGGTCACATGGGGCTATGATCGCTCGGAGGCGATTGCGCGGATGACTCGCGCGCTCAAGGATTACCAGATCGAAGGTCTGACGACGGTGATCCCCTTCCACCGGGCGGTGATGGAACATCCTGAGTTCATTAAGGGTGAGGTGAGCGTCAATTTCATCCCCAGGCATCCCGAACTGAAGGATACGGTTTCCGCGCTGGTTGCGCCCAAGGAAGAGGTCGAGCCGCTGGAAGAAGCCGCCGAGCCGCGCTCGTTTGCGGTGGAGGTCAATGGTCGCCGCTTTAGCGTGCGTATGGCTGAGATTGGCGCCCCGGCCGGGGCGGATGGTCAGACCGCCGGGGGCGCACGCAAAGCGCCCAGGAAGCGCAAGGGCAAGAAAAGGGCCGCCTCACCCCAGAATGCCAACGGCGTGATCTGCCCGCTCCAGGGGGTGGTCGCGGCAGTACGGGCCGAACCCAACCAGGAAGTCGAGTCCGGTCAGGTGCTGTTTGTGATTGAGGCCATGAAGATGGAAAACGAGATTACTGCGCCGCGCGCCGGTAAGATTGCCGATGTGCGCGTCAAGCAGGGTGCCTCGATTGAGGCAGGCGCGGTACTGGCGACATACGCAGAATAGGTTATTCGAGTTTTAAGTTTTGAGTTCTGGGTTTTAAGTTGACCCGATACATTGCGACGTGCAAATACGTCGCCGGCACCCTGAGCAGAGTGAAGCGTCTTTCGTCCGCATCGTGGTGCTTCACTCTGCCGGGATGTTCGCTTCAGTCACGCCGGAAGGAACACCCGGCCTACTCAACATTCAAAACTTAAAACTCTATCAGGAGATATCATGCCCAAGGAAGGTATCACCCCCCGGAATCAGGACTACAGCCAGTGGTACCTCGACATTGTACGTGGTGCAGACATGGCTGACTATGCCGAGGTGGTGCGCGGCTGTATTGTGTTCAAGCCGACCGGTTATGCGATCTGGGAGGCGATGCAGAGTGGACTGGATCAGCGGATCAAGGCGACCGGTCATGTGAATGCCTATTTTCCCCTGCTCATCCCCAAAAGCTTCCTGATGAAGGAGGCCGAGCATGTCGAAGGGTTCGCGCCCGAGGTGGCCGAGGTAACACGCGCTGCCGGCGAGGAACTGGTCGAGCCCTATGTGATCCGCCCGACCAGCGAGACGATCATCGGCTACTTTTACGCCAAGTGGGTGCGTTCCTGGCGCGATCTGCCCGTGTTGATCAACCAGTGGGCTAATGTGATGCGCTGGGAGATGCGTACACGGCCCTTCCTGCGCACGGCGGAGTTTCTCTGGCAGGAGGGCCATACGGTGCATGCAACCGAGGCCGATGCCGAGCAGGAAACGTTGATGATTCTGCATGATGTCTATGGCGATTTTATTGAGCGCGATATGGCTGTGCCGGTGATCAAGGGCGTGAAGTCCGAGAAGGAGAAGTTCGCCGGGGCGTTGCGCTCCTACGCGCTGGAAGCAATGATGCAGGATGGGCGGGCATTACAGGCCGGTACCTCCCACAACCTGGGGCAGAACTTTGCGAAGGCATTCGATATTACCTACACCGATCAGAATAATACTGTCCAGCATGCCTGGACCACCAGTTGGGGCGTCAGCACCCGGTTGATCGGCGCGCTGATTATGGCCCACTCCGATGACGAAGGGTTGGTCCTGCCGCCGCGCCTGGCGCCCACGCAGGTGGTGGTTGTGCCGATCTACAAGAATGATCAGGAGCGTAGCACCGTGCTGGAAACGATTGAGCGCCTGACGGCGGACTGGTCCGGTCGCCTGCGCTTCAAGATTGACGACCGCGATAACCTGACACCGGGGTATAAGTTTAACGAGTGGGAGTTGAAGGGCGTGCCGGTGCGCATCGAGGTTGGCCCGAAGGATGTGCAGAAGGGCTCGGTTGCCATGGCTCGCCGCGATATCCCCGGCAAGGAGGGCAAGCAGTTTGTACCCCAGGCCGGATTGACGGAGCGGATCACCGAGTTGCTTGAAACAATTCAGCAGGGGCTCTACGACCGCGCGCTACGTTTCCGCGAGGAGCGCACCTTCACGGTGAGCAGTTATGACGAGTTGCGCACAGCGGTTGAGCAGGGCTTTGCGCGCTGCTACTGGGCCGGCAGCAGCGCGGATGAGAAGCGCATTCAGGATGAACTCAAGGCAACGATCCGCGTGATCCCGCTGGAGCAACCCGACACCGCCGGGCGCTGCATCCTGACCGGCCAGGAGACGACGCAGCAGGTCATCTTTGCGCGGGCGTATTAGCCGCCCATCCCCACAGGACGTTTCGTTGTGATCCTGGCTGACTTCCTGGAGCGTCAAGGAGGGGCATCTGGACCTGTTTACCAAATGCCGGCAGTTTACTGATGCAAAAGAGGTGATTGCTGCCGGTAGCTATCCCTACTTCCTGGCCCTGGAGGAGCACGAAGGCACGGTCGCCACACTGGATGGCCGACAGGTGATCATGTGCGGCTCCAACAACTACCTCGGCCTGACGATGGACCCGCGTGTGCGTGCAGCCGGCAGGCAGGCGCTGGAACAGTATGGACCCTCCTGCACCGGGTCACGCTTCCTCAATGGCAATCTGCAGTTGCATGAGCAACTGGAGCGCGAACTGGCGGACTTCTTCGGGAAGGAGGCCGCGCTGGTCTTCTCCACCGGCTATCAGGCCAACATCGGAACGATTGCCGCGCTGGTCGGGCGCAACGATGTTGTGCTCATCGACAAGGATGATCATGCCAGTATTATCGATGGTTGCCGCCTCAGTTTTGGGACACTCAAGCGGTTTGCCCACAACGACATAGATGACCTGGAGCGCCAACTATGTGCCACTCCTCCACACGCCGGGAAGCTGGTGGTTGTCGATGGCGTCTTCTCGATGGGTGGCGATATCGCCCCCTTGCCGGAGATTGTCCGACTCTGCCGGCAGTATGGAGCGCGGCTGCTGGTGGACGATGCGCATGCCGCCGGGGTGCTGGGCGCGGGCCGGGGCACGGCGGCCCACTTTGGCCTGACCGATCAGGTCGATCTGATTATGACGACCTTCAGCAAGTCGTTTGCCTCGCTGGGCGGGGCGATTATGGGAGCCGAGCCGGTGATCCACTACCTGCGCCACCATGCGCGCAGCCTGATCTTCAGCGCCGGTATTCCCCCGGCGAATGCGGCGGCCGCCCTGGCCGCGTTGCGCATTATGCGCGACGAGCCGCAGCACAGCGCGCGCGTGCTGGCAATTGGTGCGCGGATGCGCCATGGGCTGAACGCGCTGGGCTACAACACCGGCACCAGCCAGACCCCGATTGTGCCGGTCATCCTGGGCGCGCGCGAACCAACCTTCAAGCTCTGGCGGGTACTGCTGGACGCAGGTGTCTTTACCAATCCGGTTCTGCCGCCGGCCGCACCATCCGGCATGCTGCGCACCAGTTACCTGGCAACCCACACCGAAGAGCAACTTGCCACGGTGCTGGAGGTGTTTGCATGGGCCGGGCGGCAGTTGGGCCTTATTCCCGATGTGCCGCTGCCGCCCGCCGCGCATACAGTGCAGTTCGGCTTGCCATAACCGTTACCGCCGATCCAGCACACCCAGGGTTTCAACATGTGGCGTGTGCGGAAACATATCGTAGCCGCGCAGCATCGTCAACTGGTAGGCCGGTGCAAGGATACGCAGGTCGTCCAGTTGAGTCAGCGGGTTGCACGAGACATAGACCACCCGGCGCGGAGCCAGGCGCAAGATCTCGGCGCAAACCTCCGGCCCCAACCCGGTGCGCGGTGGGTCGGCCACAAAGACATCAATGCTCCCCGGCATCTGGCGGCTCAGAAATGACCAGACCTCCTCGGCCTTAACCTTGACATTCGTCAAGTTGTTGACCGAACTGTTGTAGCGCGCCAGGGCGGCACTCTCGGCCTGCGACTCGATGCTGATCACGCTGCCGACATGTGGCGCAAGATATATGGCAATCGTCCCGACCCCCCCGTAGAGATCG
This sequence comes from Chloroflexaceae bacterium, assembly GCA_034437035.1. Taxonomy (GTDB): domain Bacteria; phylum Chloroflexota; class Chloroflexia; order Chloroflexales; family Chloroflexaceae; genus CAKZQX01. The sequence goes on along the minus strand of DAOTUI010000020.1, from coordinate 2,391 downwards.
ACCGCATGCTCCGCCGGACCCACCTGCTCCGCAACTGCATCAAGTAGCGGGAGCAGCAGATGGACATTGTTCTGAAAAAACGAGTTCGGGCCAAGATGCAGCGTGTTGGTGCCGACCTGCATCGGCAGCGTGTTCGCACCCCAGTGGCGCAGCGATGACCCAAACGAGAGATCGGTCAGCGTATCGTTAAGCAGCCAGTGAAAGCCCAGCACCCCCGGTTGCGCCAGTGCCACGGCTGCCAGTTGCTCCATCTCGGCGGTATACTCCTGCGAGGCGGTTACGGCGGCCAGGAGCAGCGTGTCCTGGGGACTGCGCCGCACCACCAGATAGCGCAGGAAACCCTCGTGGCTGCGTACATTGTAGTCAGGCAGTTCCAGTTCCCGCGCCTGCAGCCAGAGCGTATGGACGGCGGCAAAGGCTGCCGGCGGAATCAGATGACACGTCTCCAGTTCAATGATGTAGTTGAACCGCCCCCGCATCCGCAGCCCAAAACGGCCCTTGGTCGTAACATAGTCCATCCGCGTGCGGTAGTTGTAGGGACTGGGCGAGGGCACAATTTCAATTGGCAGTTGCGGCGCATGCATGCCCTCCGGCAGATCCGGGTTCTCCCACAACTGGTTTAGCACGGTGGCTTTCGCAGCCACCTGCGCGGCATAGTCCCGCTCCTGGAAAGCGCAGCCGCCACACTCGCCGGCATGCGGACAGCGCGGCTCAACCTCAGGACCGTTGCGCGTTTCCTGGATGATGAGATTGCGAAATTTCTTGCCTGTCAGTGTCATCGTGACGTTGTTCCCTGGCCGATTGGCCGCTCCATCCAGTTGTCCAGTATGCGGCGTACGGCATCCAGGTCAGGTTCAACCTCGACGGGCGGGTTGGCAAACCGGCTCACTACCTCGTTGAGCTTCCCTTCGTGGTAGTCCACCTTGAAGTTGCTAAACTTGAGCCCGTGGGCGGTCGAGATGACTACAACCCGCTCGGATTTGTCAATAATACCCCGGTCGATCAGCTTGATGGCAGCGGCCAGTGCAACCCCGGTATGCGGGCAGGCATAGGCACCGCTACGGTCGGCGCGGGCGGCGGCATCGGCCAACTCCTGCTCACTGGCCTGCTCCACAATGCCGTCGAAGCGCTGAAGTATGCGCACGGCCCGGTTGATGCTGACCGGATCGCCGATCTGGATGGCGCTGGCGGCGGTGGGACGGGCCGCGATCGGCTCATACTGCACAAAGCCCCGCTGGTAGGCGCGGTAGAGCGGGTTGGCATTCTCGGCCTGGGCACAGACGATGCGGGGCAGCCGGTTGATCAACCCCAGTTCGTGCAGCATCAGCAATCCTTTGCCCAGTGCGGCAACATTCCCCAGGTTGCCCCCCGGAATAACGAGCCACTCGGGGACATCCCAGTCAAACTGCTGAACAATCTCAATGCCCACGGTCTTCTGGCCCTCAATTCGTAGCGAGTTGAGCGAGTTCGCCAGGTAGATACCCATGTTCGGATCAGCGGTAATCTGGCGCACCACGCGCATACAGCCGTCAAAGTCGGTGTCCAGCGCCAGTACCAGCGCGCCATGGGCAATTGGCTGCACCAGTTGCGCGGTACTGACCTTGCCTTTGGGCAAAAAGACAATCGTCGGGATATCGGCCGCGGCTCCATAGCATGCCAGCGCGGCCGAGGTATCGCCGGTACTGGCACAGGCGACCGCGCGCACGGGTTTACCCTCGGCCATCATCTGGCGCACCACACTGATCAGCACGGTCATGCCCAGGTCTTTGAAACTACCCGTGTGCGAGTTGCCGCACAGCTTGAGCCAGAGATCTTTCAACCCCAGCTCACGCCCCAGGCGCTCGGCCCAGAAAAGATTGGTGCCACCCTCGAACATGCTGACGACATTATCATCGGAGATAACCGGGCAAACCCACTCCTTTTTGCCCCACACGCCACTGCCATAGGGCCAACTTGTCCGCATCCAGCGGCGCTCAAAAATCTCTTTCCACTCAGCAGCGCTATGCTGCCGCAGCGCATCCATATCGTGCGTAACCTCCAGCAGACCTCCGGATTGGCTGTAATAAACTACCTCAGTCAGGGGATAACGCTCGTTGGGGTTTTCCTGGGCAGAAAACCAGGCATTATATTGCATCATTTCACCTCTCTGTGAATAAGGTTATAGAGAACAGAGAACAGAAGAACAGAGAACAGAGCGTGCCGAACGTATCGGACATTTCGCGTCACTTGCCTCAATTACAGGAGTTACGCGGTCGTTGACCCGGCAGGTGTCTGCCTGGACAAACGGCCCGATTCGCCTCCGGCAGGGTGGAAGATATCGTTTCTTTTTCAGGAAAATTTGGCTCGGAGAGCCAAATTTTCCTGAAAAAGATAAACAAGTACCACGCTGCC
>DAOTUI010000019.1:0-22625 GCA_034437035.1 Chloroflexaceae bacterium | reverse complement strand
CGAGGTGCTGCACTATCGGGTGCCACCCCCACGCTGGGAGCCGCCCCGTCAGCGGGGGCGTCGATCGAAGGCGCTTCAAGCGCTCATTGACCGCTGGTGTCCTGACCACCATTAAGCATAGACCTACCCAGCTTATAGTTGACATAAAATTACTATATTTAAATCCGGTTACTTTTTGCCGGATTGCAACGTCGGCACAAAATCTGTACGTTGTTTACGGTGTTTGCGCCTCCTTTGCTGTGCGGAATAATGTGATCGAACTCTAAATACTCTGTTGCACCACACTGAACACATTTCCCCTGATCATGGTGCCATACAGCAGTTTTGACATCCTGTGGAATATGACGGCTATTCTCAGTTACAGACGGCATTAAGATCTCGCGTTTTGCTATTCGTGATAGGGTGCTACGTATAAAAAATAGCGCGGCCTGTGTACGCTGTGTCGTACACGCGCAACCGTTCGTAACGGTCTGGTAATGATCTGGTTGGGCCGGTCTACTATCATAGAGAAGAGTGGTAGACTGGCGCTCCTACCCTCTGCCGGCGCAGACGTATGCATAGCACCTGGAACAACCGGTCCCACCGATCAAATGGCCCGGACTGTCAGTATATCTTGCTGCGTGCATACGGCACCGGCCGTTTCTCTCCCGTTCTGATACAACGTTATAGCCGAGGAGACCGTCATGAAATCCGCTGCCCTTCGTCTCAGCCTGCTGCTCTTCCTGCTGCTGACCCTGGTTGCCTGTGCCTCCTCCGACGGGCCGCAGCCGCTCGTCAATCGGCGCGATGGTGATATTACAATCCTCAAGAATGGCGATATTGAGGTTATCGAAACCTGGGAGGTGGCGTTTCCGGGAGCGACCTTTACGCGCGCCTTTCGGACGATTCCGCTACGCGAAGGCACCGCCGTTACTAACTGGCAGGTGTTTGAAGGTGAAGAGCGCTACCGGCAGAACAGCAGTCAGCGGAAGTATACCTTTGACATTCTCCAGGAAGACGATGCGGTAACGGTCAACTGGTACTACCTACCGTCGATCAACCGAACGCGCACGTTTCAACTGCACTACACCATTCAGAATGCGCTCTTTGTCTACCCCGAAGGCGATCAGATCTTCTTGAAGTTTATTGAGGCCGATCGCGGCTACACCATCAACGCGGCCCGTGTCACCGTGCATCTGCCGCAGCGCTTCGCGGCCGATCAACTCCTGGCCGAAACCTATCTCAACCGAAACCCTGGGCAGGGCGCGCGCATTATCGACGGCCAGACGGTGGAGTTCACTGGCGGCCCCTTTGCGCCGGGTGAGGAGTGGGAGATCCGGGCCCAGTTTCCCCAGGGCGCGGTCGCTACCAGCGTCCAGCCCTGGCAGGTGATTTACGATAACCAGCCGATGTACAACCTGATCTCGCTCTTCACCGCGCTGATTATCGGTATCATCGGGTTCGCCGGGCTCTACCTGATCTGGGATATGTTTGGGCGGGATAAGCCGGTGAGCAAGATTGCCCGCTACTACACGCGGCCGCCGGATGACACCCCCCCCGGTATGGTCGGCATCCTGATCGATGAGAGCGCCGACCTGCGCGACATTATCGCAACGATTATCGACCTGGCACGGCGCGGATATATCCGCATCACCGAGTTGACCGGGACCAGCATGCTGGGCTCGAACGATTTTGCGTTTGTGCGCACCGGCAAGGACGAAAGCACACTGCGACCCTTTGAGCAGCGGATTATCCAGGTTGTCTTTGGTACGCTGGAAAAGCAGTTTGTTTCCAACCTGCGCGACCAGTTCCATCTCTTCATTCCACATCTCAAGCAGTGCCTGTACGATGAAGCCATCCGCAATGGTTACTTCTCCCGGAATCCCCAGTCGGTGCGCCACTGGTTTGCCACGATTGGCGTGATCCTGGTCGCCATAACCGGGATTGGCGGCGCTGTAGGCTACTACTTTCTGGCACCCTACGCACCCTACTCTATCGTGGCTTTTATCACTGCCGGCCTTATCGCGGTGAGCATGCTAATCCTCAGCCCATTTATGCCCAAGAAGACCGTGCGGGGCGCGACGGTGGTGGCGAAGTGGCAGGCCTTCAAGCGGTTCCTGCAACATATCGAGCGCTACACGCAGGTCGCCGATGCGCGCGACCAGTTCGATCTCTATCTGCCCTATGCCATCGCCTTTGGCCTGGAACGGGGTCTGGTCGAGAAATTTGCGCAAGTCAATACCCCTGCCCCAGACTGGTATGACCCTGCTCCGTTTGTGCTGGGAGGCTATGGGGCGGCCCACATTGCCACAACCAGGGGCGATGACTTTGACGGCGGAGTACTATCGGCAGGTGGTTCGCTGCCCTCGCTGGACAATATGGCCCAGAACCTGGGCACGACCCTGGACGCCATCAGTATGGATTTCTTCAACATGCTGGATACAACCGCTTCCGCCTTGACCAGTCAGGTCAGCGCATTTGATGCAGGTCTGAGTGAAGAGGGCCTCTTGAGCCGGATCGGTAGCGATGGCAACGACGATGGTGGGATCTTCGGCGGCGGCGGGTTTGGCGGTGGAGACTTTGGTGGCGGTGGGTTTGGCGGTGGCTCAAGCGGCTTTGGATAGGTCGCACCAGTGCATCTGCAAACAAGGAGGCGTTATGGCTGGTAGTAGCAAAATAGTTGGCGTTATCTTTATGGCTATCGGTATCGTTATTGGCCTGCTGGTGACAATCTTCATCGGGACCGGCGTTGCTACGGGTGGCATTCAGACCGCCGGTGGCGCAGTTCTGGGCATCGGCGCATGCGGTGTTGTACCACTGCTGGCGTTTGGCGGTGTGGGGATGTTCCTGTTTATGCGCGGGCGAGCCGAGGAAGCCGAAATGGTCGAGGTGCGCCGGCGCGAGCGACTGCTGGGGATGATCCAGGCGCAGGGGCAGGTCTCGCTCAACAGCATGATGGTCGAGATGAAAATGAACCGCGACCAGATCAAGCAGGCGATCTACGACCTGGTTCACCTGGGGCTGTTTGCGGGCTATATCGACTGGAGCAAGCAGACCTTCTACTCCCGCGATATGGCGCAGGTTGGGGATAACAAATGCCCCAACTGCGGTGGTGTCCGCGAGTTGGTTGGTCAGGGCGTGGTGAAGTGCCCCTACTGCGGTGTTGAGTTGTTTATTCCCCCCGGTGCTGCGCAGACCGGCGCTGCTACGACGCCGTCAATGTTCGGAGGAGGTGCCTGATGGAAGCAGAGGGTCGTTTGTCCAGATTGATCCGGCTCATTCCGGGTTATGCCGGGTACCGGACGCGGGAGGATCGGCGCGATGCCGACAAGCAGGTGCGTATGCATCTGGCCCGGCAGTATGCCGCCGAGCGGGAGAACCTGACCAGGCTGGCGCAGCAACTGGTTGCCGACCGGCGGCTCGATCTGGTCGGGCGATTGGAGCCAATCGAGCAGATGCTGAACCGGTTTATCTCCCGCCTGGAGTATGCCCCGCGTGGCTATGCGGGCTGGTTCAACGCGAACCGGCTCAACGAGACCGATCTGGATAAGCTCTACGAGTTTGACGCAAAGCTGGCGGATGGTATTCCGCTTCTGCGCGAGCAGATTGGCTTCGTGGCCGCGGAGTGTACCGCTGACGCGGATTGCAACGAAGCGCTAACCGCGCTCCGCAACTTTGTGGACAACCTGAATACCGAGTTTGATACCCGCCAGACATTCCTGGTAGCGAATAAGTAAGTCGAAACGCAAAGGTAATCGCAATATTGGAGGATCATCATGCCCCGTATCATTGACGTTGTACAATTCCTCGACGAAACCGGAACCGAGATCGTTCATCGTGAGCCGCCCTTTGGTCCGGGGGATTTTCGCACCGGCTCACAGGTCATTGTCCGCGAGAGCCAGGTTGCGGTCTTTTTCCGCGAAGGCAAAGCGCTGGATGTCCTGGGTCCGGGGCGGCACACCCTGACCACCGCAAATATCCCCATCCTGGCCGGGCTCGTCGGTCTGGCAACCAATGGTCAGACGCCCTTCCCCGCCGAGGTGATGTTTGTCAACCTGCGGCAGTTTCTTGATCAGAAGTGGGGAACGCCGGAGCCGATTGTCTTCCGCGACCCGGACCTGGGGATGGCGCGGCTGCGCTCCTTTGGAACATATGCCTTCCAGGTGCGCGAGCCGTCGCTCCTGGTCAACACCATTGTCGGGCAGCAGGGCATTTTGACGACGGATGAGTTGCAGGATTATCTGCGCGGCATGATCGTGCAGCGCCTGACGGACCTGCTCGGCGAACAGGGTAAATCTCTGCTGGATCTGCCGGGTCTCTACAACGAACTGAGTGCGGGCACGCGGGTGCAGCTTGCCGGTGACTTTGCGGCGCTGGGTCTCTACCTGACGGCGCTCTACATCAACGCGATTACCCCAACTGAGGAGACGGCGAAGGCAATTGATGAGCGCTCCTCGATGGGCGCAATTGGCGATATGAATAGCTACATGCAGTTCAAGGCGGCGCGGGCGTTGAGCGATGCCGCCAACAACCCCGGTAATGGCGAAGTCGGTACCGGGGTGGGTCTGGGTGCCGGCATTGGCATGGGTGCAACGATGGCCGGGTTGCTGGGCCAGGCATTCCAGCCGAACCAGCCGGCCGCTCCGGCGCAGTCTGCACCTGCCCCCGCGCCGGCCGCCTCGGCTGCGCCGACTCCTGCTGGTGCGCCCGGCGGCACAATCTCGCGCGAACAGATCCGGCAGGCGATTGATAACCTCGACCTGCGCTTCTCAATGGGCGAAATTAGTGAAACCGCCTACAACCGGCTGATGCAGAAGTGGCAGGACCGGCTCAAGGAGATGGACGGGTAGGGGTATTTTGAATTTTGAATCTTGAATTTTGAGTTTGCCGTCAGCGGTGATAGGCAAGCACCAGTGCGCGCATATCACGCGTATTGCCGTCCAAAGAGCCACCGGGTGCAATCTCCGTGTGCCCGGTGGTCTCGGTGGCTCGGAATGCGTGATCCGTCAGCCGCAAGCCGGAAGAACCAGCGCAATCAATCACGGCTGACGATAGAGAGCCACCGGGCGCAACCTCTAACCTCTGTGTGCTCGGTGGTCTCGGTGGCAAAAAATCGCACTATGCCGCGTTCTGCACATGCTCCGCGAAGTGTTTGCCCCAATCCGGTTTGCGTCCATCAATGTCGGTGAAGCCATACTCGGCGGCCAATCCCCACGAACTGAACACACCCCCAGATTTATCGGCAACATGCGGATCGGCCGCCAGTGCCGCAATCGCGCGCCCGATGTAGAAGGGAGTCTCGGATGCGATAAAGTGTGGATCTTTTTGCGCTCCCGCCTGCCAGTTCGTCTCCGTCACGCCAAAGTGATCGAGCATGGCTTCGGAGCGCAGAAACCCGGGTGTCACTGCCAGCGCGGTGATGTTGTGTGGTTGGAGTTCCTGCGCCATGGCGTAGGCCAGCCGGATGACCGAGGTTTTGGCGAGATCATAGAAGAGGTTTTCGCGGTAGGCGAACGTATCGCCGTCGGTAATCTCGACAATCAGCCCGCGCTGATGTTCCAGCATCAACGGTACACCATGGCGGCTGGTGATGATGTGGGAGTGGACGCCCCGCTGCTGCATCAGTAACCCTGGCCCAATTGCCAGTTCCCAGAAGGGTTTACCCCAGTCGGTCAACGCATCGCCGCCCCAGACATCATTAACCAGAATATCCAGTTGCCCCTGCTCCGCCCTGACCCGTGCAAACAGCGCCTCAACCTGCGCCTCAACCGTGTGATCAACCTGCACCGGAAGGCCCACCCCACCGTAGGCCGTGACCATCTCCGCCGTCTCCTCAATGGTTTCGGGACGATACCCCGTGGCAGGTTGGCCCCGCACGCTACGTCCTGTGCAATAGACCGTTGCACCCGCCGCACCGAGCATACAGGCGATGCCGCGCCCGGCCCCCCGCGTTGCCCCGGCGACAACGGCAATTTTCCCCATGAGTGGTTGCATTCGTTTTGCTCCCTTCCTGAAACGATGGAACCCACAAGGGAAGAGCATATCACACGGATGTGACAGGTACGGTCACAAACTGACCGATGATGGCCTGCAGCACCGCCAGGATTGTCCCGACCTCATTGATGTAGTAGCGCTCGGTATCAAGTTCCAGGTTGGTCTGGTTGAGGCGTAAGAACTGCCATGCCTCGCCCGTCGTAACGCAGCCATAGACGGTTTCGATACCGGCTCCCTCCTGCTGGTTGAGCCGTTGCGCGCCAAGCATCTGCGCCGCACACTGTCCCAGACCGCTCTCGATATCGTTCTTCTTGGCCTCAACAATACAGATGATAGGAGCCTGCATAACCGGCAGCGGGGGCGTAGCGCTGAGGATAAAGTCACACTCGCCGGTTAAGCCGCTGGTCGCATCAACATCAAGCCGTTGTCCCGAATAGATGGCGACGCGGTTCTGGCTAAGTTCCCGGCTGGTGAGGAGGATAGGCACAATAATAAACTCGGAGCGAGCTTTTTCGCTGACCAGCGCCAGTGGCATACCACGGTCGAGCGTTTCCTGGAGCCACGGCGAGATTGGTCGGGGCGCCGGCCGTCCGGTCAATGCAGTCCGGGCCAGTGTCAGGCCGAAGGTTTTGCGCAACCGGTCCAGGGAAAAATCGGTGTAGGCCATGGTGTACCTCTTCCTTCACTGGGTGTCTCATTCCACCAGTTATGCGCGCCGCTGCCGGCGGGTGGATTAAACCCCCGACGGCAGTGCGTTCCTATCGCGTATGTCCGATCGCTGCCTGGCCGGATTTGTCACCGTTGTGAGCGTATCCATGACGGATGTCCTTCGGCATACAGCAAATTCAAGCGCAGGGTCGTTGACGTAGCCCGGGCAAAATAGCCTAACCAGAAGAGAATACCAAAAAACTTCAGACTATCCTCAACAAAGGTTTCCAGTTCGCTGAAAGGGAGCAGAAACTCAACCATCATACCTGAGCCCATAAACATAAACGCAAGAAACAGCAACAGGTAGTCCGTCTCAAGAATATATGTGCGGAAATAGAATAGAAACCCACTTACCAGCAGCAGGTACACCAGATAAATTCCCCGTTCCGGAAACTGCAAATACAGGGGAAAGAACGCCTCATGCAACAGGAATGCATCATCCATGGCTAACATGCTGGAAATCAGACCGGACGAGAGAAAAAACCGGGCATCATGTTGATGGTGTGGACTACGTACCAGAATGGCTGCACCAAAGAAGCATATCCCGGCCGTAGCAGACCAGAGAGCAATACCCAGCGACGAGAGTGCTCCGATATAAAAGGCTGTTTCGGTAATGGCGGCGGGGTCGCGGGTGAAATAGGAGAGCGGTACTTCAAACTGCCGGCTCAGGAGATACACCAGCAGGACTGCCAGCAAGCCGATGGTAAAGCATAGGATTAAGATAAGCTGAGTTTGTGCAAATTGTGTCTTGAGGGGTCGCTGTTGGAAACCCTGGTTGATTCGAGTGAGCAGATTGTTAAACATCATCATCACCGTACAAGTGTGTTATAGCATGAACCAGGGCAGGAATGCAGGTGAAGATCCCTTCCGCACTTACTACGTTTCCTGTTCCTGAAAAGATGTTCATTCTGGAGCCGAATGCGCGTAAGCGTGCCTGGATCGCTGCCCCACACACTGTCATATTGCTTTTTCAACCAGGAGATCAGTGTATTATACTACTATAAAACAGGTTACGGCGAGGACACATATCCCCGCCGCAACCTGTTTAGGCCGTTACTTGTTTGTGGCGATGGAGTTATTAGGCACGCTCAGGCGCGAGACCCCAGTGCTCCGGTGAGCGCCACAGACCGGACAGGAGCAACTCACGGATGAAGATCATCTCCTTGGGCAGCTTGTCGTACAATTTGAGGAACAGCTCCTCGTGCGAGAGCGCTTCCTTCATCCAGATATCCCGGTCAACCGCCATCAGTTCCTTGAAGCGCTGCGGTGTAAAGTCCAGCCCGCGCCAGTCGAGATCCTCGTAGCGCGGCACCCAGCCGAGGGGACTCTCGATACTGACGGCTTTACCCCGGGCGCGCTCAACGACCCACTTCAGCACGCGCATATTCTCGCCAAAGCCCGGCCAGATGAACTTGCCGTTCTCATCCTTGCGGAACCAGTTGACACCGAAGATACGCGGCGGATTCGGAATATTGCGGCCAAACTGCAGCCAGTGGTTAAAGTAGTCGGCCATGTGGTAGCCACAGAAGGGCAGCATAGCGAACGGATCACGGCGCACCTCGCCGAGCCCACCGGCCGCTGCGGCAGTCTTCTCGGAACCCATTGTGGCCGCCATGTAGACGCCATAGTTCCAGTTGAAGGCCTGATAGACCAGCGGCACCACGCTGCTGCGCCGACCACCGAAGATAAAAGCGCTGATGGGCACACCCTGCGGGTTCTCCCACTGCGGATCAATGGTGGGGCACTGTCTGGCCGGCGCGGTGAAGCGCGCATTCGGATGCGACGAAACCCTGCCGCTATCCGGCGTCCAGGGTTGACCCTGCCAGTCGGTCAATTCGGGTGGCGGGGTCTTGGTCATACCCTCCCACCAGACATCGCCATCGGGCGTCAGGGCAACGTTGGTGAAGATCGCGTTCTTGCCGGCAGAATGCATCGCGTTCGGGTTCGACTCCATCGAGGTACCCGGCGCGACGCCGAAGAAGCCATACTCCGGGTTGATCGCGTAGAGTTTGCCATCCTCGCCCGGCTTGATCCAGGCAATATCGTCGCCCACCGTGGTGACTTTCCAGCCCTCCTGCTGAAAGGGTTCCGGTGGAATAAGCATGGCAAAGTTGGTCTTCCCGCAGGCGCTGGGGAAAGCGGCGGCCACATAGGTATGATCGCCATCCGGCGACTCAACCCCCAGGATGAGCATATGCTCGGCCAGCCAGCCTTCGTCGCGGGCCAGGTTGGAGGCGATACGCAGGGCAAAGCACTTCTTACCCAGCAGCGCGTTCCCACCATAACCGCTCCCGAACGACCAAATCGAGCGCTCTTCAGGGAAGTGAACGATATACTTGGTATCATTGCAGGGCCAGGGCACATCCTTCTCGCCCGGTCCCAGCGGTTTACCCACCGAGTGTAGGCAGGGAACAAAGTCGTCGTCCGTGCCCAGTACATCGTAGACGGCCTTTCCCATGCGGGTCATAATCCGCATATTGGCGACGACATAGGGCGAGTCGGTCAACTCGATACCGATATGCGCAATATGCGAGCCGATTGGTCCCATACTGAAGGGAATGACATACATCGTGCGCCCACGCATCGCCCCGTCGAACAGGCCGCGCAGCTTCTCCTTCATCTCCTTGGGATTTTCCCAGTTATTGGTGGGGCCGGCATCATTCTTACTCACACTACAGATGAAGGTGCGGTCTTCTACACGCGCTACGTCACTGGGGTCAGAGCGGACGAGGTAACTGTTCGGGCGCTTTTCTTCGTTCAACTTGATGGCCGTTCCTCCTTTAACCATCAACTGGCACATCTCGTCGTATTCGCTCTCTGAGCCATCGCACCAATGCACACTGTCCGGCTTGCAAAGCTCCACCATCTCCTGCACCCAGCTCTTCAGCTTCTTGTTTTTGACATAAGATGGGATTTCCATGGTGTCTCTCTACCTCTCTTGTGGTATAGTCCTCGTACCCTGACGGGACCAATTCTTTCCGGTCATACAGTGCTTCGGCGAATAGTGTGTTCGCCATAGCAACGAACAGAACAACGCAGATAGGCTGGATCTATCCGGTTGATGATAACGGGTGTAGCATCATAGCCCGGTGGCAGGTGCGCCCAGGGGTAAAGCTCGGACCATAACAGGCACTTCCGCAACAACATGGCGCCATGTTGTTGCGGAAGTACCTGTGTATAGTGGCAAGGAACTACAAGCCATGGGCAGGTGTCGGATACCAGACTCCGGCTAAACGTCACTGATCCTGGTTCTACATAGCGTGTACCCTTCTCGCTACACGTACTACTACAAAACCCGCAGTTTCGTCATGAAGGAGTGAGCAACCAGCCCGGGAGCGGGGCTGTCATCGACACATCTGCTGGTATGCATGTCCTCTTGCCATTCACTCTTGTAAATATATAGATGATACCACAAGATCAAGAGTTTTTAAAGGTTACCGTGGTAGAGTCGCACGCCGGGGATGCACAGCTATTGTAACATTGTGTTGGTAATCGTCAAATTGACCGGGCCGGCGTGCTAACGTGGGGTTGATTGCCCAGTCACTGATTGCCCATGCACAAGAGCCGGCCCGGCTACAAAACATGGCCGTTAATTTCAAGCTCAAACTGGTAGCCCAGGAACTCCGCAGCGCGGCGGCACATAATCATGCGGGACAGGAAGATCTCGAAGTAGTCCATCACTGAGGCAATATTGGTATCAATCTTAATCTCCAACGTAATGCGTTTCCGATTGGACGTGACCCGTAGAAATGAGTGCGTTGCCGCATAATTCACCCGGTCATGGATATCGAAGGTTTCCGGGTTGTGATTGTGGACCCGCGAGCGATGAACATCGGCCTTGTCTGCCAGGATCAGCGCGGCGGCGACCGGGCTGATCGCATGGCCACGTTCGGCCTCATGATTGCCGATGGCCGCCATCACAAAGGTAATCTCGGACATATCCATCCCCAGATCCAGCAGAATATCTTTTGCCATCAGTGCGCCGATCTGCCCATGGGTATCCCGATTGACCACGTTGCCAATATCATGCAGCAACCCGGCAATTGCCGCCAGTTCGCTCTGCCGGGAGGGGTAGCCCAGATAGGTCAGCACGTTTGCTGCGATATTGCTGACCAGCGTGGCATGCCGGATGCCATGTTCCGTGTAGCCAATCAGTTTGAGATGCTCGTTCGCTGCATCAATATAGACGCGGGTATGCGGATGTTCGCGGACCTGTTCCACCGTTACCCGATCCGGGTGTAGTTCGTCCGGTTGCCGGCCGCGGTCAGGCATTTCCGCGCGGTCTTCCCTGGCGGGTGGCAACTCGGCCTGCTCCTCGGCCTGCCGCAGTTCCTGGAGCAATTCCTCTTCATGTTTTTTCTGGTTTAGCACCATGACTCCTTCCAGCCTCTCATATAAAAGCCTCTATTCAGTATACCACTCCCACCAGTCGCACCTCACCATCGTCCTTCAGTCTGCGGTATGCCCGCACGCTGTAGCAGGGATGGTACAATTCCATAACAGGACTTACGTAGTGGTTCCTCAAACGAGACATTTGACTATCTAGAAGCTAGATGCGCCTGCGGCAGCGTGGTGCGTTTTTATCTTTTCAGGAACATGTGGCACAACGTGCCACATGTTCCTGAAAAAGTATGTCCCATTCCGTCCTGCCGGAGGCGAATCGAGCTGTTTGTCCAGGCAGACGCCTGGTTTGGAACCGACCGCGTAACTTCTGAAGCATAAGCGCTATTGGAATTGACGACATTGGGAGAGTGTGCTATGGATATGAACATGATCGTGGTGATCGAGCCGGTTGCGGAGGGCGGCTACCGGGCTATGCTGCCGGGGTGGCCGGATATCACGGCGCAGGCAGCTACGGAAGCTGCGGCGTTAGACCGGGTGCGCCAGATGTTACAGGCGCGGCTGGCGCAGGCAAAAGTCGTACCGATTGCGCTTGAGACAGCGCCCGAAACGCATCCCTGGCTGCGACTGGCGGGGATATTTCAGGATGATCCATTTGCCGAGGAGATGCAGGAGGAGATCGCCGCGTATCGTCGGGAACTGGATGCGCAGATGGAAGCAATGGAAGCAGAGGATAAATCTGAATGACCCTCTGGGTACTCGATACCGACCATGTGACATTGCATCAGCATTTGCATCCTCTTGTCACCCGCCGTGTGGCTTCCATTGCATCAGATGATCTGGCTGTGACAGTTGTTACGGCTGAGGAACAACTGCGTGGACGACTGAATATCCGTAAAAAAATATAATGCAACGGTCAGGCAGGTGCAGGCATATCAGATGTTGAATGTCACCCTGAAATATTTTCATGAGATCAACATCCTCAATTTTGATCAGGCGGCCTACACGCAGTTTGAAGACCTGCGCCGGCAGAAGATCCGGATTGGCACGCAGGATTTGCGTATCGCGGCAGTTGTGCTGGTTGCGAGTGGCACCCTGGTTACGCGTAATCAGCGCGATTTTGCCCAGGTGTCCGGATTAGCGCTGGCCGACTGGTCAATTCCCTGAGACGGCACTCCGACTTTTGTCCGATCTCTGCTTCCCGATCATACGGTATACTACCCCATGCCACGCCCCGATATCCTCATCGCGGCCGGCTGGTTGTCCTGTGAGCAAGGAGTTACTGGTGGAAAAACACTTCTCTCGCTAAACGCACGCTTTTGATCTGCGTACACGCGTGTTTTGCATTGAGAGGAGGCACCAGCGATGCTTCAGGTACAGCATCTGCGCAAGAATTATGGTGCAACAACAGTCCTTGCGGATATTTCCTTTGTTATTAACGATGGCGAGCATATCGGGTTAGTTGGCGCGAACGGCGCGGGTAAATCCACGCTGCTACGCTGCATGACCGGGCAGGAATCTCCGGACAGCGGCAGCATTATTCGCGCACCCACCGATATCACGATCGGCTACCTGCCGCAGGCGTTCGACGAACAGTTGCACAGCAGCATCGGCGCGGTGGTTGATGCGGCCCAGGCCGAGTTTGTCGCCGCCGAAGCTGCCTTGCAGCGGGCCGCCGATGCGTTGGCGACCGCCGAGGATATGACCGCAGCCATGGCCGCCTACGACGCGGCGCTGACCGACTTTGAGGCACTGGGAGGCTACGCACGCGAGCATCGTGCTGCCGCAGTGCTGCAGGGGCTGGGCCTGCGTGAGCTTGATCCGGCCCGGGCGGTGGCAACCCTCAGCGGTGGACAGAAGACGCGGCTGGGGCTGGCGACGCTGCTGCTGCGTGAGCCCGATCTGCTGCTGCTTGACGAGCCCACCAACCATCTTGACATGGAAGCACTGGAGTGGCTGGAAGAGTTTGTCCAGGGCTACCCGCGCGCCGCGCTGATTGTCTCGCATGACCGGGAATTCCTGGACCGCACCGTGACGCGGATCTTTTCCCTGGACCTGGAGACACGCACACTGACGAGCTACACCGGCAACTACAGCGCATTTGCCGCCGCACGTACCCATGAACAGGAACTGCATGCCGAAACCTGGAAGCGCCGGCAGGAGACGGCCGGCCGGATTGAGCGCGATATTGCCCGGCTCAAGGGGCAGGCGCAGCATAACGAGAAGATCCGCTCAACCGCCGATCCCGACAGCAAGTTTGCCCTGGATCAGCGCAACTCGGCCAAAAAGGTTGCGCGCCGGGCCGTCGCCCGCGAGCGCAAACTGGAGCGCCTGCGCGCGTCTGACGAGTGGGTCGAGCGTCCACCCCGCGCGTCAGCATTGCGGCTCGACTTTGGGCCACCACCGCCGGGAGGACGCGCCGTGCTGCGGCTGGAAGCGGTTAGCTTTGGCTACCCGGACCATCCGCCGCTCTTGCAGGATGTGACGTTTGATGTACAGTATGGTGAACGACTGGCGCTGGTCGGGCCGAATGGTGCGGGTAAAACCACGCTGCTGCGCCTGATGGCCGGGCAACTCCGTCCGACGGCGGGGCAGGTGCGCATCGGCGCGAACATTCGGTCGGGGCTGCCGGCCCAGGAGCAGGAAACGCTGGACCCGCAGCGCACTATCCTGGAAACTGTGCTGCATGCCCACCCGATGAGCACGACCGAGGCACGCAACTTCCTGCATCGCTTTCTCTTTGGCGGTGACAGCGTTTTCCAGCAGGTAGGGGCATGCTCGCACGGCGAACGGGGCCGGTTGCAACTGGCGCTGCTGATGCTGGGTGGGTGCAATCTGCTGCTGCTCGATGAGCCGCTGAACCATCTGGATATCTCAGGGCGCGAGCAGTTTGAGGTCGCGCTGGAAGCCTTTGCCGGTACGGTTATTGCCGTGGCCCATGATCGCGCGTTTCTGCGAACGTTCGCGCAGCGCATGCTTGCGGTACGCGCCGGAGGGGTACGCCCATGGATAGAACGATGATCCGGTTGCCGGGTGTAAAAATCAGTCTGCGTGACTGGCGTGTGAACGACCTGGATACGCATGCCCGCCGGCTCGTGCCCGGTCAGCGCTGGCAGGAACTGGATGGCCCCTACTACCCCGGTCCTACCCTGGAGGAGATCCCGGCGCTGATTGCCCGGCAGCGTGCCGGCATCGAGGCGCAGCAACTGCCCCGCCCCCGCTCCAGCCTGGTTATTGCGCATGCGCAGACCGATGCGCCGCTGGGCCTGGTCAACTGGTACTGGGAGAGTGTCGAGACGCACTGGCCGTTGATCGGTATTCTGATTTATGATCCGGCGCACTGGCAGCAGGGGTATGGCTACGAAGCGCTGGGGCTCTGGGGGGATTACCTGTTCCGGGAGTTGCCCCAGATCGTGCGACTGGATCTGCGTACCTGGTCGGGCAACCGGGGAATGATGCGCCTGGCGCTCAAGCTGGGCTTTGTGGAAGAGGCGCGCTTTCGCCAGGCGCGGATTGTCAAAAATGCCTATTATGATGGACTGGGCTATGGTGTGCTGCGCAGCGAGTGGACGACGCGTTACCCGCAAGGCTTCGCGGCCGGCCTGCGCGCCGGTTGATTAAACCGAGAACAAAGAACAAAGAACGAAAGAACAAAAACAATGTGGTGGCATATTTGTTCTCGGTTCTCGGTTCTCGGTTCTCGGTTCTTTGTTCTTTGTTCTTTCCTTCTACGCCTTCAACTGCTGCACCGTCTCCATGTCCAGGCGTTTGACCAGGGCCACCAGCAACCGGACGGTCTGGTCAAAATCGTCGCGGTGCAGGATGGCGGCGTGGGTGTGGATGTAGCGCACCGGCGCGCCGATGACCAGCGACGGAACGCCCGCGCCAAAGAGGTGGATCTTGCCTGCATCGGTTCCGCCACGCGCCATCGTATCAAACTGCAGCGGGATATTCTCAGCGGCGGCGGTGTCGATGACCAGGTTGCGCAGCCCGATGTGCGGGATCATCGAGGCGTCGTAGAGCAGCAGCACCGGCCCCTGGCCGATCTTACCGGCGGCCTCATCCGGCGAGACACCCGGCATATCGCCCGCAATGGCGGTGTCGAGGGCAATCCCGATATCCGGCTCGATCAGGTTGGTCGTCGTGGTTGCCCCGCGCAGCCCGACCTCTTCCTGCACTGTCCCGACGCCATAGACAACGTTGGGATGCGTCTGATTTTTAAGTTGCCGCAGGGTCTCGATTGCCAGCGCGCAGCCCAGGCGATTGTCCCACGCCTTTGCCAGCATCAGCTTCTCATTCTGCATCAGCGTGAAGGGACTGACCGGCACAATCGGATCGCCGGGCCGCACGCCCCAGGACTCGGCCTCTTCCCGCGAGGCTGCGCCAATGTCGATAAACATTGCCGACTTCTCAACCATCTTTTTGCGCGCTTCCGGCTCCAGGAGGTGCGGGGGCTTGGACCCGATAACCCCGATGATCGGTCCTGTGCGGCTGTGGATCTCGACCCGCTGCGCCAGCATGACCTGCTCCCACCAGCCGCCGAGCGTCTGAAATTTAAGGTAGCCTTCGTCAGTGATGCGCGTGACCATAAACCCGACCTCGTCCAGGTGCCCTGCCAGCATCACTTTGGGGCCGTCGCTCCGGCCGACTTTGCGGGCGGCGATGCTGCCCAGGTTATCGGTCAGAATCTCTCCCAGCGGCTCGACATACCGGCGCACCACCTGCCGCACCGCCGTTTCGTAGCCGGAGACACCGGGAGCCTCGGTAAGTTCGCGCAACATCTCTAGCGTCTCATCCATACCAACCTCGTTCTAGCTCTCGTGCGTATAAAATTTTTCTTAATCAAAGAGTTCATTCTATTCTATCATGCCTGGGCGCTGTTTTATGCCGACGCTACGGCGCATGCAAAGCAAACAGCTTCACAGAAGTGTAGCACTTCTGTGAAGTTGTCGGGCAGGTATGCGGAGCACGCCAGGCGCTCGCTTGCAGTGAACCGCGTAACTCCTGTTATTGATACGACTTACGCGGTCGGTGCCCAAACTGGATGTTTGCCCCAGTAACGGCACATTTCGCCTGCGGCAGCATGGTACTTTATGGATCTTTTTCACAAAATTTTGCACTATGTGCAAAATTTTGTGAAAAAGAATGGAATCTTCCGCCCTGCCGGAGGCGAAATTTCCTTTCGGGTGAGCAACCGCGTAAGTCGTGTTATTGACACGACTTACGCGGTCATTCATCAAACCGGGCATTTCACCCGGTGAATGGCAGAATCGCCTGCGGCAGCATGGTGCTTTTTTGCCTTTTTCACAAAAAAATTCACAATGTGATTTTTTTT
The DNA here is from genome assembly GCA_034437035.1 of Chloroflexaceae bacterium. GTDB lineage: Bacteria > Chloroflexota > Chloroflexia > Chloroflexales > Chloroflexaceae > CAKZQX01. The sequence goes on along the minus strand of DAOTUI010000019.1, from coordinate 6,268 downwards.
GTGAAAAAGAATGGAATCTTCCGCCCTGCCGGAGGCGATATCCCCCACCAGACGCGGGATCACCTGATCCCGCGTCAGCATTGACCGTTTCGCGGGTTTCGCTCATTTCGCGGTGTTCGTGGTCCAAACTCCCACCGCGTAACTCGTGTTATTGAATCGGGCTATCCGGGTTGTTGCCATACTCTTCCCAGGAACCGTCGTAGTTGCGCACATTCGGATAGCCCAGCAGTTCGTGCAGGACAAACCAGGTATGTGCGCTGCGTACGCCCGTCTGGCAGTAGGCAATGATCTCGCGGTCCGGGGTGAACCCGGCTTCGGTGTAGAGTTGGTACAACTCGGCGGCACTGCGGAAGGTACCATCGCCATTGACGGCCTCTTTCCAATCAATATGCACCGAGCCCGGTACATGACCGCCCCGCTCGGCGCGCCGGTTCAACCCGACATGCTCCGCGAAGCTGCGGGTGTCGCAGAAGAGCGCCTCCTGCCGGCTGACCTGGTCAACCACATACTGCCAGTCCGTGCGGATGGCCGGGTCGGGTGCGGCGGCAGCATAGGTGCTCGGCTTCACCGTCGTCTGCGCGGTTGTCAGGCTCTCGCCGTCGGCCACCCAGCGCGTGCGGCCCCCGTTGTAGATGCGCACATCGGGATGCTGGTAGTAGGCCAGTACCCAGTAGGCGCGGGCCGCCTGGACGTTGTCGTTGTCATCGTAGAGCACAACCGTATCGCTGTTACGAATGCCCAGGTTGCTGAAGAGCTTCGACAGCGCGGCGCGGGTGAGGATCTGCCCCCGGGTTGGGTCAACCGGGTTAGTCAGGTCGGTTCTGATGCTGACATACTGCGCCCCCGGCAGATGGCCGGCTTCAAAGGTTTCGATATCGCCGCTCAGATCGATCAGGCGCACCTGCGGATCGTCGAGCCGGGCCTTCACCCAGGCGGTATCAACCAGCACCTCCGGCCGGGCATAGGCGGTGGGGCCTTCCAGCAGACCACGGGACTCGGATGGGACTACCTGTAGCACGCTCCAGGCGGTCAGCAACAGCACCGCGATCAGACCAACCCCGAACATTGCTCCTCGTCTGCGCATGATGAGATTTCCTTTCCTTTTTTGTGTATAGAACAGATAAAAACGACGCGTCGATCTAACTAGTTATGACCCGAATGTTGCCACACCAGAACAGTCCGATCACTAATCAGCCAGAGAACAGGAGTGGATAAAAGTCTGTTTTCCCGACTCAGCGCACAGCAGAATCAAACGGGGCGCCGGCCGGGTAGCGACAGGGGAATTGCCGACAGTCGGGGATACGCCGGGGACAGCGCATGGGAGTACCCGCTACAGATGCGAACCGGAAAGCGATAGCAGACCTGCGTTTCATACTTCTCCCGCTTCAGAACAACACGATAGCCACACACCGGAACAGCCTGGATCAGCGTGTTGAGCGGGTATGCTCAACCGGCCAGGCAGCGGCAACAGATAACAACGAATGTGTGCGATGGGCTAATCTTAATATAGTCACGTTACTTTGTCAAGATAGTACCGGTCTCGTGGAAATGATGATCATTCCGACGCTGTTGACCGCATTCCTGGGCATTATTGGTGCGCTAATCGGGTTGTTGTGGGCAGTTGCTCCGGTGGTGATGGTGTATGAAGAGGTCGGGCCGGTTGTCGCAACGCAGCGCAGCTTTGAACTGGTGCGCCGGAACTATAGCGCACTACTCAACACACTGGTGCCGCTCTGGGTGATCGGCTGGGTGGTGATCGGCTCGCTGGTTGTGGGCAGCATTTTCCTGCTGGACCGGGTGGCCGGGTTGGCGCCAACCCTGATCGAGGCAGTAAATTATGCCGGGTGGACTGCCGGCAGTGTCGTTGTCGCACCGCTGGTTGCCTGCGGCTCGCTCTCGTTTTATCTGTATGTGCGGGAATTTGAAGCCGTGCGGCAGGAGTTGCCGGGTGAACTGCCGATGCAGGTGTGAGGTTGCCACCGATCCCACGAATGAAGGTATTCGTGGGATCGGACTACGGACTACGGACTACGGACTACAGACTACGGACTACGGACTACCGCATCACACATGAATTGCCGCTCCGGTCGCCACCGCGTGGGCGGCCTCGCCAATCGCTTCGTGGAGGGTGGGATGGGCGTGAATGGTATGCATCATACTCTCGCCGGTTGCCTCGTGGCTGAGCGCAATCCCGCCTTCGCTGATCAACTCCGTGACCTGCGGGCCAATCATATGCACGCCCAGCACCTCGTCATACTGCTTATCGGCAATAATCTTGATAAACCCGGCGCGGCTCTGGCCCAGGATGCGCGCCTTGCCGTTGGCTGAGAAGGGAAACTTGCCAATCTTGATATCATAGCCCCGCTCCCGCGCTTTGGCTTCCGACAGCCCCACGCTGGCAATCTCCGGATTACAGTAGGTGCAGGCCGGTATCCGGTCGTAGTCAATCGGGTGCGCATCCAGCCCGGCAATCCGCTCGATTACCAGAATGCCTTCGGCGCTGGCGACATGGGCCAACCAGGGCGTGGGAATGCAGTCGCCAATGGCATAGATGCCCTCAACATTGGTGCGCATATAGCCATCGACCTTGATAAAGCCGCGCTGGTCCAGTTCAACCCCCAGTTCCTCCAGGCCAATCCCTCTGGTGCGGGGCGCAATGCCAATGCCGAGCAGCATCCGCTCGGCCTGGATCTGCTGCTCCTTGCCGTCTTTATCGGTGACATTGGCAATAATCTGCTGTTCACTGCGGTCTACACCATTGAGCTTTGCGCCGGTCAGCATTTTGAGCTTGCGCCGCTGAAAAACCTTGGTCAACTCCGCGCTGACCTCCTCATCTTCGAGCGGCACAATCCGCGGCAGCGCCTCAACCAGCGTCACCTCGGCACCAAAGGCGCGGAACATTGATGCAAACTCGACGCCAATCGCGCCCGCGCCCACCACCAGCAGACTCTGCGGCATCGCTTGCAACTCCAGCATGCCGGTGGAGGAGAGAATACGGTCTTCGTCAAACTCCATCCCCGGCAGTGAGCGCGGTTTTGCCCCGGTTGCGACAATGATGTGTCTGGTCGCCAGCGTCTGCTCGCCGCCCGCGTTGAGTTTGATATGCACCTGACCTGGCCGGGGAATTGTGCCCCAGCCCTCGTACAACTCGATCTTATTCTTTTTGAAGAGATACCCCACGCCGTCGCTGCTCTGCTTGACGACGGTCTGTTTATGTTTCATCGCCGCCTTCAGATCAAAGCTGATGTCGTTAACCATCACCCCGAAGCGTTTGCCGTCGTGGACCTCCTCCAGCAGATCGGCACTGTGCAATAGCGCTTTGGTTGGAATACAGCCGATGTTCAGGCAGACGCCGCCCAGCGGCCCGGCTTCGACGACAGCCGTTTTGAGGCCCAGTTGCGCGGCGCGGATTGCGGCAACATATCCCCCCGGTCCCGAACCGATAATCACAACATCGTATTGCGTCTCACTCACGCGTGTCACCTTTCTCTTCACCCCGTACCATAGCGCTGCCCCGAATGGGCGACCGGCGTCACCCGGCATGCTCCCGGCAGCGATCCCGGCGCGCGTTCCGGGCAGACGTTATGGTAGGCAAACCTCCCGAACTCTTCTATTGTAGCACGGGGTTAGACCGTTAACCCCTAGGGAAGCGGAAGCTGTTAATTGTCCCACCCTCCGGAAACTTGGGCGTCAGCAAGCCCACGAGTAGAGCGTCTGAGGGAGCTTGGGGTGAACAAGAGCTTCCGCTTCCCCTACTGTAGTTGACGATGGGGTGGCCGGGGTTCCACCGCAGTCCGCTCTTGCTCCTCCGGCGCAGGGCGGATGTCCGTCAGAATGCCGATATCGGCGATCGCCACATCCAGATGGCGCTGGATCTCCTGGCGAATGCGGGAACTGAAGGCGTTTTTCACCGTCTCAACCTGAACATTTGACCGGAGCGCAATCCGGCAGTGAATATTTATGCCCAGCGGTGTCATTGTCATATCAGGCGAGACTTCCAGCAGTTCCGGCTGTTCGCGGGCAATATACTGAATAAGTCGGTTAATCCCCGTGGTATGCACCGTCACCTGTCCCTGCTCGTCCTGATGCAGCGGTACGATCCGGTCTGGTCCCAGTACCGGTTGCAATTCTTTGTAGAGCGCCCAGAAGCAGCCCATGATCACCAGGACGGCCAGGATCACGGTTGCAATCTTCCCGCCGGCATTCAGCCCCACGATAATCGCGGCAAGGGCCGGGGGTAGCACGCCGGGAGCCCCGAACAGGGTCAGCAGCACCAGCAACATAAAGAGAATCAGCAACCCGGCGACGATGATAACCACCATACGATTCACGTCATTCTTCATGATTGCCTCCCGTACTCGGGTGTAGCGGATGGTTCAACCATATCCGCGAACACGATATCGATCTTCCCCGGATGTTCGAGTGTGCGCTCGCTCAGTCGCCGGCGAATGCGGTCGCGCAACTCATTTGCCAGGGCAGGCATGGTCAGATCGGGCGTGTAAACCACGACCACCCGTACCTCGATGTTGAAGCGTCCCTCGCCGGTAGTTGTAACGCTGATGTTGGAGGGTCCGCCGTTGCGCTTGAATGGTGTGCGCAGCAGGGTACGTTCTTCCTCCTGGGTGACAATTTCAGGCTGTTCCCGCAACACTTCGGCTACTGTCTCGGTAACCAACGTCTCGCGTGGGGGTTGCTCCTGCGCCCGGACAGCGGCCTGGGGCGGCGGTTCGGCCGGCGGGATCACGACCGGCGGTTCAGCCGCATGGCCCGGCTCGACTTCTTTGGGTGGCTCCGGTGGTGGTGGGAGTTCGGCTACCGGCTGTTCGGGCTCAGCTAACTGCTCAGTTGGTTGCCCGGCCGGTTGTTCAGGTTCGGGCAGTTGCCCGGCGGGTTGCTCGGCTTCGGGTGGTTGTTCAGGTTCTTCGTCTAGCTTCTCAGTTGGTTGTCCGGTAGATTGCTCGGCAGGTTGTTCGGCTTCGGGTGGTTGTTGGGCGGGCTGCTCTGCCGGCTGCTCGTCCGGGTGCTGATTTTCCTGGTGTTCCTGGTCCATTAGAATCCTCACTCTCTTCGAAACTGCAAACAGGTTTCATCACAGCCGCACAGTCTCCTGGGAGTTAGTACCGGTCTCATCCGTTGCCGCGGGCGTGTCGGAGAGCGCGTCCGTATGGGTGCCGGGCTTGCCTTCATCGGGGAAATGCAGGTCAACCACTTCGATATTGACCTCCTTAACCGACAGCCCGGTTGCTGCGGTGACACGCGCGATGACATTCTGGCGTACCGCGTGGGCCACATCGGGAATGCTTGCGCCATACGCGGTGATCAGGCGCAGATCGATGGCGGTCTCGCGCAGGCCGACCTCGGCCTGCACGCCCTCGATGGCCTTGCTGCTGCCGATACGCTGGGTAAAATCGGTAAAACCGGTACCGCCGGCCAGTCGGTAGACGCCATCAATCTCGCGAGTAGCGATGGCCGCAAGTTTCGCCACAATCTCTGGCGAAATTGTCGTACGTCCCTGCTCGGTCACCAGGGGTGACTGGTCGAGTTGCGGGGTTTCCGCGTCAGACTGATTCATGATAGCCTGCTCCTTTCTCCATTCTCCATACAGCTCTCATAGAACAACCGGACTGCGATGTAGGGCTGGAACAGTGGGGCGCGTGTTTTGCTGGTTGCAACAGTGTGTCAACCAGTGAGCGGGGAGGCTGCGGTCGTGTGCAAGGGTGCGCTGTTTCTATGTACTAATTATATTATATATGAAAAAAGAAGGTGATGCTATAGCAGAACGGAGAACAGAGCACTATTTATAGAGAACAGAGCACAAAGAACCATCGAACAAAGCGTGCCTGGCGCACTGTCAGCGGATAACCGGCTGGTTCCGTGTCCTTTGGTTTGTCTGTGCTTTCTATCCATTTTGATCATGCACCGCGTAACTTACAGGAGTTACGCGGTCGGTTCCAAACCAGGCGTCTGCCGGGACAACTGGCCCGATTCGCCTCCGGCAGGGTGGAATGAAACATGCTTTTTCCGGAACATGTGGCTCACCGTTCGCTTATTTTTTGGGGCACTAAATGGAAATTCTACCCCACTTGAGGCTGAAAAACTGAAAAAATTTGGGGCGTTTTCTCCACTTTGGCGTACACGTTTTCGTGATGTGTAAAACATTTCTGCAATTTTCGTCACCATGTGGGGCGAGATGCTTCCCAAGTGTCCGTTTTTGACCCGCTCGTGGGGAATTTTTATGAACTCGTTCCGAAAATAAGCGAACGGTGAG
>DAOTUI010000018.1:0-7413 GCA_034437035.1 Chloroflexaceae bacterium | reverse complement strand
GAAATGTTTTACACATCACGAAACCGTGTACGCCAAAGTGGGGAAAACGCCCCAAATTTTGTCAGTTTTTAAGCCTCAAGTGGGGTGGAATTTCCATTTAGTGCCCAAAAAAATAAGCGAACGGTGAGTATGATAATGCTTGTTCGAGAAATACAGAACTTTCTTAAATCTGCTCTTAATCTATACCTACCTCCCGCTAGATATTTTGGGATAGCTCGTGTAAAGTAGAACAAACCCAATGGAAAGGAACAAAGTGATGCGAAGCGTATTAATCGTAGATGATGTGTATACCGTTCGCATGAAAACTGAATTGATTATTCGTAATACCGGTTCCTTTAGCGTCCGTTCAGTCGGAAGCGGGGCCGAGGCTCTCGCCGCCGCCGGCAGTAACCCGCCCGACGTGATCATGATGGATATTGTGATGGTCGGGATGGATGGTATTGCTACGCTGCAAGCCCTCCGTGACCGGGGCATCACCTGCCCGGTTATTGCCTATACTGCCCGGCGAGAACGCCATCCGGAAGAGTTTACCGACCTGGGCTTTGATGGGTTTATCTCAAAGGCGGAGAATATTCAGGCGTTAGTTTCCCTGCTCCGCATTATGCTGAATCGTAAAACCCACCGGCACGTCACCCCTCAGGAACGGTCGGTTGGTTCCGCGTAGCAGAGGTATAGAAAGAACAAACAGGGACAAAGAATAGAGGAGATGTATCTGATGTCAACACAGGCTATCGCGCACAAATCCGATCAGATGGACCATACCCTGTTGCACCAGCGGGTTGGTGGAACGACGCAAGATCTGAATGAAACTGCTACCTGCACAACCTATGCCGTTGAGCTAAACCAGGCTCCGATTCGGTGGGGCCCGAACCGGGGCCGGCTCTCATTCGTTGAGCGACCAGCAGCCCTGTTCTGGCTTGAGCCGTCGCTGCTCAACCTGCTCCAACCCCTGGCGCAGGTGGTTGATACCCAGGTTGCCAATGCCCTGATCCGCGCAGCGCGGGCGGCCCGGTTGCTCGGCGCGCAGGTAATCTTGACCGGCATCAAACCACGGATTGCCCAGACCCTGGTGCAACCGGGGGCCGATCTGAACGGCATTATCACCCATAGCAACCTGAAGAGCGGAATTGCTTTCGCCCTGGGACAACTGGCGTAACCGGCGGTAGAAGCGCCTCCAATGTAGTAGCAAAGAGCAGTAAGAGAGGAGCCCCGAATGAATAGCCTGCGGATACCCATTCTTAAAATCGGCCAGGCGTTGATCGCCTCAATCCAGGTTTCGCTGCACGACGCCTCGGCGATGCAGTTCAAAGAGGATCTGCTGGACCACATTCACGCCACGCATGCCCGCGCCGTTCTTATCGACCTGACGGCGCTGGATGTGGTAGATAGTTTTATCGGTCGCATGATTGCTGATCTGGCAGTGATGGCCCGGCTGATGGGCACCGAGGTGATCCTGACCGGCCTGCAACCGGCCGTCGCAGTGACGCTGGTGGAACTGGGCCTGGAACTTCCCAACATCCACACGGCGCTGAATCTCGAAAAAGGTCTGGCGCTGATGGAACTCCAGGGACAGGAGGAAGCCGATGTTGTTGCAACAGAGTAGAGATGTCATTATCCGGAGTGACCGCGATGTGGTGACGGCGCGAGCCCTGGCGCGCGAACTGGCAACCATGCTGGGGTTCGGGCCGGTCGATCAGGCGCGCATTGCGACGACGATCAGTGAATTGGCCCGCAATGTGATTGCCTATGCCGGAACCGGTCAGGTGACGCTGCGCTCGCTGGAGCAAAACCAGGCCGTTGGTATCGAGATTGAATGCCGGGATCAGGGACCGGGAATCGGAAATATTGCGCAGGCGTTGGGTGATGGGGCTTCCCATGTGGATAATGCCGGGCGCGGCCTGTCCGGTGCGCGCCGCCTGATGGACGAGTTTGAACTCCAGTCGGAGGTTGGTGTCGGCACAACCGTGATCTGCCGGAAATGGCATACCGAAAGAACAAAGAACAAAAAATAAAGAACAAAGAACAGACAAACATAGGACAAAGCACAAACTGGTTCTGTGATAACCGTGCGCCAGCGACGTTTTGTTCTGTGTTTCTTTGTTCTCTGTTCTCTATAGCAATCCTACATTACAGGAGTTACGCGGTTGCTCACTCAAAAGGAACTTTCGCCTCCGGCAGGACGGAAGATTCCATGCTTGTTCACAAAAATGTTGCACAAAGTGCAACATTTTTGTGAACAAGATAAAAACACACCACGCTGCCGCAGGCGAATCGGGCCGTTTATCCAGGTGAACACCTGGTTTGGAACCGACCGCGTAACTCCTGTACATTGGTTGTGAACTGGTTCTTGGGAGTTCACTCCGCACCGCCTGATGAACGTTTAGAACATATTCCGGATATGAGATGACCGGGAGTCCCGGCTTGAGCCGGCAGGATGCCTGCCGGGGCCGGGGCATCCTGCCGGGAATGCCTGATCCGGCTGAAGCCGGGACGCCTGAACGGCGATATCCGGATTGATTTTTCAATGTTCATAAGGCGGCACTACGACAAAAAGTCTGGCCCGGTGGGCTTACTGCAACCGCTGCCATACTATATCTGCATGCGTCAGATGAATTGTGCCCTGCTCGTCGATAAAGCGCGTGGCACTGTCGGCGGGAAAGCCGAGCAGATCAACCGGAGCGGTGCGGCGCGCACGTGTAAGCGCGGCGGCAACCGTGTCCGCCGGCGCGTCGAGGCGGGTGTCCCACTTTGCCAGGGCAAAATGGGTGGTACGATAACGCCGGGTTAGTGAGCGGATCTTCGCCACGCTGACCTGACCGGCTTCACCCCAGAAGCGCGGCTGTCCGTCCGGATCCAGGGCGATCACATCGGGTTTGTAGCGATCACCGATAGCAACCTCTACCGCGATGTCGGGATAACTGGGCAGATAGAGCGCCCAGAGAAACGCCTTCATCAGGACATGGGTGGCATGCTCATTCGCCTTTTTAATAAAAACAACCTGCCGGCCATGCGCGCGTAGGGTCCATTTGCGGCGCAGCATTAGATCATCCATAGCGGTACACATCCTGGTTCGCAGTCTTCAATTCCCCGTGCTATAATTTCATTATAGAACATACCCCGATCGTTGAACAACATATGAACTTCTGCATGCCCGTATCCGCACCCTGTTGAACGTTGCGAAGTTAATGCTGTGCCGTTGTGCTGTATCATTGTACCCGCGACTATCTGCCGGGCCGGTGGCGGCCTGCAAGGAGATGCATTTTGTGCGCACCAGCCTGAACCTGCGAACGATTCCAGGCTTTTTTTTACAGCCGGCTTCTATTCTTAGACAGTATCAGTGGCAGGAGCTTCAGCCTGATCTGATTGCCGGAATTACGGTGGGTGTGGTCTTACTGCCCCAGGCGATTGCCTTTTCGCTGGTTGCCGGGCTGCCTCCGGAGATGGGGCTGCATGCGGCAGTGGTGGCGGCGATTGTGGGCGCACTCTGGGGCTCTTCCAATCATCTGCATACCGGGCCGACCAATTCGGCCTCTATTCTGATTCTCTCCGTCTTAATACCGATTGCTGAGCCGGGTACGCCGCTGTTCATCCAGGCTGCCGGGTTGCTGGCCCTGATAATCGGGCTCTTCCGGCTGGTGATGGGGTTGCTCCGGCTGGGCCTGCTGGTGACGTTTGTGTCCGACTCGGTAATCGTCGGGTTTACGGCAGGAGCCGGGGTGCTGATTATCGTCAACGCGCTGCGTGATCTGCTGCGGATCAGCTATCCGCGTTCGCCGGGGTTGCCCGAAACGCTTTACAATATTGCGCTGAATGTGCCGGAGACGCATCTGCTCAGCCTGGCGCTGGGGGTCGGAACGCTTCTGGTGATTGTGCTGGTCTCCTGGATAGACCGGCGGCTGCCCGGTCCCCTGGTCGCCATGGTTGGCGCGTCAGTTGCGGTCTGGGCATTCAACCTGGACACGTTCGGGGTACAGGTGCTGGGCGAACTGCCGCGCGGCTTTCCGCCGATTGCCCTGATGGAACTGCCGCTGTTTGACCTGGATCTGATTGGCGAGTTGTCTACCGGGGCGCTGGCGCTGGCAACGATTGGTCTGGTAGAGGCAACCTCAATTGCCCGCTCCATCGGCGCGCAGTCGGGGCAGCGCCTGGATAGCAACCAGGAGTTTGTCGGGCAGGGGTTAGCCTGCCTCGCCAGCGGGATCTTTTCCGGCTACCCGACCTCCGGTTCGTTCAACCGCTCGGCGCTGAACTTCAAGTCAGGCGCACGCACGTCCATAGCGAGTGTGATCTCTGGAGTGATCGTGCTGGCGGTTGTATTGATCCTGGCACCACTGGCGGCCTACATTCCGCGCGCGGCGCTGTCGGGCACGCTGATCCTGGTCGCCTATCGCATGGTAGACTGGGTAGAGATGCGACGCATCTGGAGCGGCACACGTGGCGATGCCCTGATCATGGTTGTTACGCTGGTGGCAACCCTGCTGCTGCCGTTGCAATTCGCCATCCTGGTCGGTATTCTGATGTCGCTGGCCTTCTACATTCAGCAGACGAGTGTGCCGAAGGTTGAGACGGTGCTGCCGGACCCCAGTTTCCGGCACTTTCTGCACCGACCGCAGCAGCCGGCATGCCCGCAACTGGGGATTGTGGATATCAAGGGCGATCTCTACTTTGGCGCAACCAGCCATGTGGAAGATGCACTCTACCAGAATATGCAAGAGCATCCGGGGCAGCGCTTTCTGCTCCTGCGGATGCATAATGTTTTGCACTGCGATATCAGTGGCATTCATGCGCTGGAGAGCACCGTGCGTACCTATCGTGACTGTGGCGGGGATGTGTTTGTGTCGCGCCTGCATGAACCGGTGCTCGAGTTTATGAAATCAACCGGGTTTTATACCTATCTGGGTGAGGATAACTTTCTCTCGCGCGAAGACGCGGTCAGCTATCTCTTCTACAAAGTGATTGATCCGGCGATCTGCATCTATGAATGCCCGGTTCGCGCGTTTCGGGAGTGTCAAAACCTGCCCAAACGTACATTTGATGGTGATATTTCGTTACCAATAGACATTCCTATCAACGGGGTACGGAATATTGCCCCGGAAACGCTCTGGCAGCAACTGCGGGAAGCGTCGCCACCGCTGGTCATTGATGTGCGGGAGCCGCGCGAGTTTCGCCAGGGGCACATCCCGCAGGCGCAACTGCTGCCCCTGCCCCGCTTCCTCTCCGAGATGACGGAGTTGCCCACAGACCGCGATCTGGTGCTGGTCTGCCGGGGCGGACGGCGCAGCACCCGCGCCGCTGCGCTGATCCAGAGCCGAGGTTACACGAACGTCCGCGTGGTGCAGGGCGGGATGGTGGCCTGGGAGTCTGCCGGGTTGCTGGCAGCGGTTGAAGCGAACGAAGGGAAGCCGTGATGACGCAACATCCACCGCGCAATCTGGGACTGGATCTGGTCCGCGCAACCGAGGCTGCCGCGCTGCGTGCCGGTCGTTGGATGGGCCTGGGCAAGCGCAATGATGCGGATCAGGATGCGACCGCAGCCATGTTCAGCGTGCTTGATACGCTGGACATGGAGGGCTACATTGTCGTTGGCGAAGAGGGCAAACTGGGGCAGACCTCGCCGTTGCAGAGTGGACAGATCGTTGGTTCCCGGCATGGACCGGCGATGGACGTGGTAATTGATCCCATTGACGGGCGCAATCTACTGGCCCAGGGCAAGCCGGGTGCGATTTCCGTTGCCGCTGTTGCGCCGCGCGGTTCGATGTGGTCGCCCACCCCGGCGGTCTACATGGAAAAGATTGTCGTGGATCGCCGGACGGCGCATGCGCTGGTGCCGGAGTGTATGGATGCGCCGGTTGCCTGGACGCTGGCGCTGATTGCTCGCGTGACCAATCGCTCGGTGCGTGATCTGATTGTCTTTGTGTTGGAACGCCGCCGGCATACCGATATCATCGAGGAGATTCGTGCGGCGGGCGCGCGCGTCATGCTGCGCTCCGATGGAGATATTGCCGGGGCGTTGATGGCGGCTTCGGTCGGGAGTGGCGCGGATATTCTGCTGGGGGTGGGGGGTGTCTCCGAGGGCGTGATTGCCGCGTGTGCAGTCAAGGCACTGGGGGGGGCGATGTTGGGCCGGTTAGCGCCGCAGAGTGCCGCCGAACGGATCGCAGTGACCGAGGCTGGACTTGATACCCGGCGCATTCTGACGTGTAATGAGTTGATTAACAGCAATGAGATATTCTTTGCCGCAACGGGTATTACCGATGGTCCCCTGCTCAAAGGTGTGCATTATGAGGGAAATGCTGCCGAAACCGAGTCATTGATCCTGCGAAGTGAGACGCATACCCGCCGGACAATTCATGCGGAACACTGGATTGATGAATAGTGTTACTTACAGGACTTACGCGGTGGGTGTTCAAACCGGACGTTTGACCAGATGGAAGCCCGATTCGCCTGCGGCAGCATGGTACTGTTTTATCTTTTTCACGAAATTTTGGCTCGGAGAGCCAAAATTTCGTGAAAAAGATCTGGTTTCTTCCACCCTGCTGGAGGCGAAGAATATCTTACCGTGGAGGACCGCGTAACGCGTGTTACTTACAGAACGTACGCGGTGTGCGTGCAAACGGTCCGTTTGCTCTCGATAACGGCGTATTTCGCCTGCGGCAGCATGGTACCTTTTTGTCTTGTTCCGAAACATGTGGCTCGGAGAGCCACATGTTTCGGAACAAGCATGTCCCATTCCACCCCGCCGGAGGCGCATCGGGCCAGTTGTCCAGGCAGACGCCTGGGTTTGGAACCGACCGCGTAACGCGTGTTACTTACAGGACTTACGCGGTGTGCGTGCAAACCGGACGTTTGCTCTCGATAACGGCGTATTTCGCCTGCGGCAGCATGGTACCTTTTCTCGCTTTTTGGAAAAATTGTGCTCGGAGAGCACAATTTTTCCAAAAAAGGATGTCATGTTCCACTCTGCCGGAGGCAAAACCCCTGCATACACGGAGAACCGCGTAACGCGTGTTACTTACACGCGTTACGCGGTGGACGATCAAACTGAGGGTTTCACCTGATGGAAGCCCGATTCGCCTGCGGCAGCATGGTACGTTCTTTTTTACAAAAAATTCACTTTGTGGATTTTTTTGTGAAAAAGAACTGATCGCTTCCGCCCTGCCGGAGGCGAAATACACTTTCGGGTCAGTGACCGCGTAACGCGTGTTATTTTACACAGACCTTTGTGTGCGAATGCTTTCTGCTTCCAATAGCTTACCGTTCGCTTATTTTTTAGGGTACTAAATGGGGTAGGTCTATGCTTAATGGTGGTCAGGACACCAGCGGTCAATGAGCGCTTGAAGCGCCTTCGATCGACGCCCCCGCTGACGGGGCGGCTCCCAGCGTGGGGGTGGCACCCGATAGTGCAGCACCTCG
>DAOTUI010000017.1:0-13818 GCA_034437035.1 Chloroflexaceae bacterium | reverse complement strand
GAGCAGTCTGCTGCTCCTTCTGTTGCTGCAGCGCAGTCAACTGCTCTTCATACGCGCTACGTTGTTCGGCAGTTAGCGCGGCCGCTGTTCCATCACCACTGGCGATAGCCTGGGCCAGTTCTTGTGACTCAGCCACCAGTTCCTGTTGCCGCTGCTGCAATATACCGATTAGCGCATTGAGATCATCAACGGTTGACCCGGTCACCTGGGTCAATGCACCGGGATCATCAAAGCGTAGTTCAACCGGGAGTTGCACATCACCAACCGTACGTGTACGGAGTGCCAGCAGTGCCAGGCTATTTGCCAGATCATCGGATGCGCCGGCTTCACTTTGCTCACGTAAGGTCTGCGCATCCCGTAGAACCAGTTCAAGCGCATGTGTTCGCGACAAATACTCCGTATAGAGCGTCTGATTTGCCTCGCGGGAGCCCTGGAGCAGACTGTTCAGCACTGCTATTTGCTGTTCAATTGGTATAAGTTCACTTGTACCGACAAATGTCTCAAGTTCTTGCTGTACGCTCTCGTAGCGTTCCTGGGCTGTTACCAGTTGCTCTTCCACTTCCTGGGTCAACCCGGTATCACTGCCATACAACTCATTTACCAGACTGACATACGCTTGCGCCCAGATATCAACCAGTACTTTCGCCTCCTGAGCATCGGTAGCACTGGCCTGCAGATGTAAAAGATTACCCTCAGTCGATACTTCAATCCGACCAACCAGACTGCCCGGTTGATCTGCAAGATCCTGGTCAATCAGATCCGCCGGCAAATCCGAACGGACCCGTTCTTCAAGCACACCACTCTCAGCCAACCGTGCCAGCGCCTGTTGCCAGGCAAGGGTACCCACATCATCCGGCGCATCACTGGTAGTAAAACGCGAGTCAAACTCCAGTTGCGAGCGCATAGGAAAAATGAGTACATCAGCAGTAGCGGTGTAAGATGGCGGTTGAAGTAGCGTAATCAGCAGCGCAACCAATCCCAGCACAATCCCGAACAGCACAATTAGTCGCCAGCGGTGTAGCACTGCCAGAATATATGGTCGCAGATCGATTTCCGATTCCATCACAATCCTCCTGCGGATGGGTACTCAAGCTTTGCAGATTGTAGCAAAAGCGCCAGACCACGTCAATAAAGACCAGATTGCACACGTTGTATAATCCTCAGGCAGGACAGACAAAACAGTATCTCTACCCGATGTTGCATACGACACTGCATCATATTATGTCTGATGATATATCGCACGCCAGATTTTGATTAGACCCAAAAGTAGCACATAACCATATCCATAAACAAGCAACGCATAGAAGGGCGGCCATCCCAGGATGCCCGGCTTGCCTGCCGCCATATGCGACACTGGCAACAACATGTCAAACCAGCGACGGAGATACACCGGTTGAAATGCCAGATCAAGTCCCTCACGTTGCTCTCCATTGACCAGCAGCGCACCATACGGGTAAGTATCTGGACCGGCTATGGCTGTGACACCTTCCGCCGGGGGTAGCGTTGGTGTTTCGAGGAGAAGCTCAAGTGTGGGTGTTATCGTAAGGGTTCCTGAACTCAGCAATAATGACGAAAAAGAGAATGTTGTCATTTCCATCGGTGTAATCGCATCAATTGGCATAGAGACTACAACCAGATCCGGGGTACCGGCAGCAAAGTGACGCAGGCGCAACGTAACTGGTTCAGACAAGTCAGGTGACATCGGCAACAGACGTACTCGAATAGCCGTCAGTTGGGAATACTCGGCTACAAAAGTCTGGCCAAATGAATGGTCTCGGTATAACAGACCAATTTCCTGATTACCCGCCGGCGCTCCCTGTCCAGGAACCTCAATCGTTATACTACTCCAGAGCAGAACAATAAGAGCACCAATCCAGGGAGATATGCGGAGAAGCAGTTGTTGAGTTCGACCAATGTTATACACCTTTTCCATAAAGCGAGTACAAAAGCCTTACTTAAAACAGAAACCACCTGATCCTGCCAGAAGACCCGCTACCGATGGTAAAAATTAACAAGCGTGTAAGCCCAGGCAGTTGTATCAAGAAGCACAAAAAAGCAGAGTAACCCTGGGACGCTATAACTGGGCCAGTGCCGCCTAACTACACTGTGCCATCCTAGCAGCAACAGCCAGATAGTTGGAAGCATAACCGTATACAAATACCGCCCAACTGGAAAATAGACATACTCCTCACTATGATATCGAACAAAAATTAACACCCAGGCTACTATAACTGCAAGGAAAAAAAGCAAGATACAGCGTTGTCTCCAGATTTCCAAGTACTGGCGATCACGTATGCTCCACATAATTAAGCCAACGCTACTGAATAACACTACCCCCAGCATCATAAACTCCCACACACGCCCCATCATAACATGCCCCCAGGCAAAGCGCAGCCAGAAGGACATAAAGATGCGTTCAAAGAGAAACGGATAAACCTGCCGATTTGTTTCCCAATCCATTATTGATTGAAAGAACTTCTCAAACGATAGCCGTAGATAGTTTTGATTCAGATCGACAAGCCAGGAACGCAACACAATAGCTGATTGTGTACCAGTTGTAATATCAACCGTCTCATAACGAAACCCGCCCACTCCTATAAGCAAACTTACCCCAACCACCCCTATGATCCATAACCACCAGGATATAGGATGTCGCCGGATTGCCCAGAATAGGGCCAACAGAAGGGGCACAATCATAATAACCGCACTACGTTTGGTCAATAAGCCAATGGCAAAACTTAAAAGAACCAATAGTAGGGGAAGTGGGCGCATCCCATCACGTATTAAGAATACACAACCAAGGAGCAATGTTGCTGCACTGAAATTCACCAATACATCATTGTTTACCGCACTCATCAGGTCACTAAATGCCGGAACAATCATTACTAATAGTGGAAACATCACATGGAACAGCGGTGTTTCAGCGGCGAGAACAGTTGATAATCGCCACGCAACGACAATAGTAAGTACATATAACACGACTGAAACCAGGCGTGCTCCATAGAGCTGCATTTCAACACTATATTCTTGTAACCAACGAATTGGCCATGAGATCAATGCATAGTACAATGGTGGATGGACCCGTTGATTATATCCCAGGAGCAGTGTTTGATCAGTGTTACTTGTTAAATCAGGTTGATTATCGAGCGACCAGAAGCGAAAGCGATACATTGATTCGGCAATCGCACGATTGATAGAAGGATCAAGTTCACCGCTAGCTGGCGAAGGACGACGTTCCAGAAGCGCAATCAGTGCAGCATATTCAAAATGGGTTGGCTCATCATAATGTTGCCAGGGTGGCACAATAAAAACATAGAGCATCCCGTGCAAGAAAGCCAGCGTTGCTAACCAGCGCAGTGTCAACCAACCAGGTAGGAAGCAAATACTATCTTTGGCACGATCGGCATGATGAGCAGTCTTACCAGGAGAGTCAGTACGAACGCATATACACCCTGTCTCTTCAGTATGCACCATGGCCTCTGATTACGACTATCACCGTTCGAAGCAAAATTCGCAAATCGAACCAGAAGGAATAGTTCTGAATGTAGTAGAGATCATCCTCTGTATGAAGATGCATTGGCTTTACACTCCGTCCATTGATTTGCCACCACCCAGTCATACCAGAAGGAACCCGAAACCGTTGCCATTGCCAGGACTGGTAAACCATCGTTATTTGCGGCATTTCTGGCCGAGGACCGACCAAACTCATCTCACCACGAAGCACATTAAAAAGCTGAGGCAACTCATCGAGACTGGTACGGCGCAGTTTTCGCCCAACATAAGTCACACGAGGATCATCCCCATGTTTATGCAGTATATGCCCCTTATTATCATAGCGCACTACTTCATGCCAACGCTGCTCCGCATCTTGATACATGCTGCGAAACTTGAACATCTTAAATCGTCGGCCATTTTCACCAATTCGTTCCTGAATGAAAATAATCGGACCTGGCGACTCAATTTTGATCAGCAGTGCGATTAATATCATCAGTGGGGCTAATAGCCCTAACAGGAAAATGCTTGCAATCACATCAAAAACCCGTTTCAAGATTCGCTGGGACTGGCTCAGTGCCGACTCTCGCAAACTGATCAGCGGAATACCCCCAAGTGTTCCAATTGGGACACGAGCAAACGCCAGATCAAGCATTCCTGGTACCATATGTATCATAACTGGCTGTTGTTGCAGTTGCAATGAGAGACGAGCGACTTGATCGTGTCGTTGGGCCGGAAGGGTGAAAATCACCTCATCGATCCGATGCTCAACCACAAGTTGGGGTGTTGCGTCCACTTCTCCCAAGAAGGCCATACGACTGTTTGAGAGGGGCGTATCGTTGGCATACCCAATGATATCAATACCAGTCCAGGGACGTCTGGCGAACTCGGTCGCCAATTGCTGCGTTATTGGCTCACCTCCTACCAGTAAGACCCGGCGCTGCCAGCGATGACTGGCTCCGAAACGGATGTATGAACGCACGAGAAGGTGTAGACTAAGCAAAAGAAGTAGATCACCAACGGCGAAGTAGATAAATTGAAGCCGCGAGACATCACGAAAGGAGAGATACAACGTCCCCGCAAACGTTAGTGAGGCCAGGGCGACTGCCGTCACAAGTCGCCCAATGGCCTCAATCAATCCATCGGTAAAAAGCGCGCGTTGGGGGCCCAGCAACAGAAAGACAACGGTCCAGACGAGACCAACGATAGCATAAATATACCATGCCAGCCACACACTCGGTGCATCGATGAACTTACCCAAATCCATGTGCAATCGTAAAACCGATGCGCCATGCAGGCACAGCAGGGTCAGAAGTACATCTCCCAGCAGTACACCGTTTGTAAAGCGTGTATTGAGGCGCTCAACCATGGAGCCCCCTATAGCTCAAATAATGATAGAAAAACCTACGGGGCACTTCCCGCCCAATTGATCGAGAGCCGGGTAAATGGGAAGTGCTAAGGCGGCCAAAGTGTACCATGGAACGCGAGAAAGCACAAAAACAACATTAGCCTTTATCCGCAAACACCAGGGATACAGGTTATTTTTTCTTGTAAAGATACCGCATAGCAGCGCGTAGCATTTGCCGGACAACTAACCAGGCGAAGTAGGGATTGCCCAGAAGATACCGCCGCCAGAGACGTCGTGGCTCGATAACCAGACGACACAACCATTCAAAGCCATTATCAGTTAACCAGCGTGGGCCGCGTGGAACTTCTTCTGCCAGATAGTCAAAGAGTGCCCCTACGGTCATAATTAAGGGGACTGACAGATATGCTTGATTAGCATAAATCCACTCTTCCTGTCGTGGCATCCCCATTCCTACAAGCAAGATATGCGGCGCATATGTATGAACTGCCTGGAGAACGTCGGCATTATCATCGTAAGCAAAGTATCCATGGTGTGCTGTCATCTGTACTTCTGAGAAACGTCTATGAAGGCATTCAATTGCATGTGCGGCTACACCTGGCTTGCCGCCTAGTAAAAAGACCCGGTAATGGTTCTGCGCACAAAGCGCCAATAACTGGTCGATCCAATCCGGAGGAGTAAATCGTTCCGGAACCCTTCGCTGTAACAGTGTTGCCGCTATTCGTACACCATACCCATCACAAAAGATTATATCTGCCTTTTTCATAGCAGCACGAAAGGTCTGATGGCGCTGAGCAAGGTTTACGGCATGGACATTACAGTACATCACCACGGTTTGCTGCTGGAGGCTTAATCTCTGTGATAGCCAGAGGAGAAGTTCTTGCAAGCGAATGGGATGCACCGGCACTCCGGCAATACAGACAGGAGCGGGTATGCCGCGAGAAAGTTGATGCGTCATACCTCATCTCTCAGTAGACTGTTCTACCAGTGGTACAGTTGCAACATTGCCGTCACTCACTCCAATCATCGCGTACCGCAAGTTGAATTCAGTCCCCCAAAGAAAGAGGATACTCGAGATAATAATTGGCAATAACACAATCATGTGGAGTAATACACCATAGCTCAAGGCTGTTGTACTATCAATGGCAAACACCCCAAGTGCCAATACACACAGATATTCAAAAACCCCAATTTGCCCTGGAACAGATGGTATTGAGATACCCGCCTGCAACACAATCAAAAGGAAGAGAGCAGCTATAGAAGGAATATCCAAAGCAAGTGCTCGCATTACAAGGTAATTTGTTAAGACGGCTGTGCTCCAGACAATGACAGACAACAGACCAAGTCTGATATTATTTTTATAATCCTGTAAGATACTCAAACTTGCCAGACCATTTTTGATCCTGATTGTTATCCGCTCACTTATATTCCAGCGCAACCACTTCTTCATCCAGAAGTCGGACTGGATCAACCATTTCTGACGACGTACCAGGAGGAGTGTCGT
Organism: Chloroflexaceae bacterium; assembly: GCA_034437035.1. Lineage (GTDB taxonomy): Bacteria > Chloroflexota > Chloroflexia > Chloroflexales > Chloroflexaceae > CAKZQX01. The sequence continues at coordinate 7,456 of DAOTUI010000017.1, read as the reverse complement.
TAGAAAAACACTCATAGCAATGATTACAAAGGGATAAACTGGTTGACGCACCCACCCTGGTACCGGCATCAAGATAATCAATAGTAAAAACAGAAAAACATAGGAAAGCATGTCCAAGATCTTCTCTAACGCAACTGTTCCAAGTATAAATATTCTACTCAATCCGACACGACCAAGCATATATGCACGACTGATATCACCCACCCGTGCTGGAATGAGTGTATTCAACATCTGCCCAATTAGCAGAACACCGAGTATTACCCTGAAGGGCACTTCCTGACCATGCTTGCCCATTAATACCTGCCAGCGTAGGGCTTTCCCTAGAATATTCAGGGCTACGCTTGTTAATGACAAGCAGATAAACCATATATTGGCGTGACGTAGTACCCGGATCACATCCTTATATTCGACATTCCGCACAGCCAGATACAAAGACAAACCACTTACAGTTAAACCCAGAACTATACGCAATATTCTTATAAAGAAACTTCTTGAATATCCACCCATGAGACAATTCCATACTTTCATCCGATAACAGTGTTGATAATGATGAGGATGTATCGTGTTATGACAGCCGTTATGAGTGATACATTCTATCTTCATGTGTGCGGTGATATAAAAATACTACACTAACACCCAATTTTAACAAAACAGCACAGATCACACCGCCCCATATACTTCGGATAAACCAGGTTTCACCCGTCAAACAGAATCCCGTGCTGACCCCCAGCCACCCCGTAAGATATGCCGGATCCGACTTTAGCCAACCAGTTATGTGTTGCTTTCCTCCTAAGGATTGTGCCACACAACATCGTCGATAGCTAAATGTTGCCAGCAGCAGCGCCATCCCAACAATCCATAAGGGAAGCGGAAGGAAATACTCATCCCTTCTGTGTTCCATCGTCCAGTGGGCGTGGCAGCACCAAGCGGGGGAGAGCAGACCAAGGGATGGATTAAAGTTTCCGCTTCCCTAAGGTATTTGTTCCAACCAACCACCAGTGTACCATTATTTTGTCACCGTGCTATGAGATTGTGTAATGATACATAGTTGCCAGTTTGCCATGGCAATACCCCATATGCCCCAGACCAGGACTGCTGGACGCACCATGCCCCAGGTAACTGCATCGGTCATGCCATGCACCAGGAGAGCAACCTGACTGCCAAGCAAGCCAGCACCCATCCCTGTAACCCAATCATCGCCCATCGTGCGTCCATAACGATACACCTGCCAGCTTCCGGCCAGTATACCCAGCACAATTGCAACCCAGGCAATCAAGCCGGGAATACCAAGATCAACCGCAATTTGTAGAAAAAGGTTATGCGCGTGGGGAATAGTATCAGGAGCTGTAAGAAACAACGGATAGAATCGATCTGCGACCATTCCAAATGTACCCATACCGATACCTGTAAACGGAAAATCATGGATCATATAAATGGCACGTGACCAGATTTCGATACGTTTGTCAAAGCCACCAAATGTCCGGCTTGTTGTAACAACATCAAGTAGCGGAGCACCACCGACCAACAGGACAGTACTAAGTAGCGTTACTGCTACCACCATCGTGAGTAGCCATCCATGGCGCCAGCGCAAGCCAACCAGGAGCAACAGTGCTACTGCCAGCGCCAGCAACGCCCCACGCGATTGGGTTAGCAGAAGTGTTCCCCCCATCATTGGTAGTGACATAAGAGTCAAGAGATATTCAAGCCTGCTCCAATGCCTGCCATCAAATAGAGTTAATGCCAGCAGTAATGGCAACAGCAGTACGAGTAGACCGGCCATCACATTTGGATTTACTGTGTCTGCAATAATCGGTACAAGCCGCGTATACAATGCATCGGGCAGCAGAGGTAATTTTCCACCACCCCACTGGACAGTCAGCGGAGCAACGCCGGCAAGCAGCAATCCTATCAACGCCACACCAACCAGGAGCAGGCGCAGTCGTACCAGGTTTGTTGTCCAGTTCACAATGGCGTAGTAGAGCGCAATCCCGCTGAGTAGTCGATAGACCTGAGGAAGGGTTGTATCCGGTATAACTGTTACCCAGAGCGTTACGGGTAGCATCACCCCAAGGAGTGCAATCGACCAGTCAATTGGAGTACGTACACTCAAACGTCCATAGCCCAACCAGCGTATTCCCCACCAGAGCAAAGCCAGACCGAGGACCATTGGCAGTGTACGGGGCACAACAACCCCTAAAGCGACAGCGAGTCCTACCGACCAGATTTCCAGATCAGCTAACCTGCGTGCAACCAGACGAACTCTACATAGCATAAATGGCTGACTACTCCAGATTGTATGGGGCGAACCATCAAAGCGTGCGACTCGTAACCCATTGACGAATAAGCACGCGCGCCGGTTCCTTGAGTGCGGGCGTATGTCCCTCTAATGCTGCCAGGCTGTTATAGCCCTCCTCCGCTGCCTGCAAGTAGAGATAAAGCAACTTACGCATAACTTCATCATCAGTCTGAGTATTGATATGTAACAATTCATTGTACAACGCCTGCAATGCCTCTGGCACTGAACGTACCAAATCACGCTGCAGCCGATAGATACGCGGGTGTGGTGTTTTGCACCGCTGCTCTTCCGCCAATGATAATTCCTCATGTAGCTTTTCACCTGGTCGCACCCCGGTGTAAACTATCTGTATATCCTCACCTACACGCAGACCGCGCAGTCGGATCATCCGGGCAGCCAGATCGCTGATTTTTACTTCGTCGCCCATATCGAGCATAAAAATGTCTGACCTGGTAGCATATACGGCGGCCTGCACAATCAGGCTTGCCGCTTCAGGGATACTCATAAAAAACCGGGTCATCTCACGGTGCGTCACCGTTACTGGTCCGCCTCGATCAATCTGCTGCCAGAAGAGCGGAACGACACTCCCGCGACTTCCAATGACATTCCCAAAACGCACAGCAGCAAAAACCGTTTTGTTCACCGGATGGTCATTCAGGCTGGCAACCCACAACTCCCCCAACCGCTTCGTCATTCCCATCACACTGCTGGGGTGTACCGCTTTATCAGTTGAGACAAAGATAAAGCGTTCGATGCCATGTTCCAATGCGGCCTGCGACACCGTCATCGTCCCCCAGAGATTGGTGGTAATCGCCGCATTGACATACTCCTCTAACATGGGCACATGTTTATATGCTGCAACGTGAAAGACGACTTCTGGTTGATACTTCCGGAAGACCTCATTCACGCGCTGCTGGTTTGTTACATCACACAGAACTACTGTATGCTGCTGTTCAGTCGCCATCCAGCGCAACTCATTACTAAGATCATAGAGTCCTGTCTCATTATTATCTAATAGGAGAAGATTAGCCGGGTTAAACATACTGAGTTGTCGCACCAGTTCACTCCCAATTGAGCCACCAGCACCCGTTACCAGGATGCGCTTACCATAGAACAGATGGCGACATTCCTCGGCATTAATTGCCACTGGTAGTCGGCCGATCAAGTCGTCGAGCGTAATATCCCGAATCGACAACGGCTCGGCAAAGTCAAGCATATCCGGACTGATCTGCACACGTGCGGGCGTTTGTTGACAGACTGCGATTATCTGGCGCAGGCGGGAACGTTCAATATTACGAATAGCAATGAGCAGCGTATCCGTCTGCATTCGCCCAGTCCAGTAGGCTACTTCATCACAGCGCCCCAAAACCTTCATACCGAGCATAACCCGGCCAATTTTGGCCGGGTCATCGTCAAGATAGCCGAGCAACTGGTACTGGTGATAGTGCGCCGACTCGCGGATGCGCCGGGCCAACAGTTGTCCGGCCTCACCTGCGCCAATAATCAACACCCGGTGAAAGGTATCATGGTGTGAATGCAAGCGAATCATAACCTGGTGAAAGACACGCCAGTGATAGCGAGTAACCATAAAACCAATTATTGCAAACAGGCTCCCTATCACTATTGCCAAAGTAGATAGACGCGAGGTGCTTCCCGGCCAGAAAAAATTGGCAATCAAGATCACAATCGTCGCCACCCCGACCGTCTTGATAATCACAAATGTTTCATAGAGGCTGGCATGGGTCCAGAGACGCTGATAGATTCCAAAAATTGCCCCCACAATGATATAGATCAATGCCATCCCAATCAATGCCAGACGGTACTCATCATCTGGCTGCCAGTTTAGCAACCGAAGCTGAAATGCAGTCGTGTAAGCCAACAGGACAATCAACACATCGAGAAACGCGCGGCCGGCAATCATCAGGATTTTTCCGAGAGTAGCGTTCATTGATCATGCCCTCTTTCCCACTAAAGTGATCCTCCACTATCAGGATCAGTGGTTTGCTAACAATCATCAAGCAAACACATAGCAGATGCGGGTAGGGATACAGATCAGGAAGACCTGTTATATGCTGTCGTCGGCGCAAGCATAACCAGGTCGGGATGTTCTGCTGCAACGCGACGTTTGAGACCTTCTGCATGTGGATTAAGCGTGGACCATACAATAATCAGGTCAATCCAGACTGTCTGCTTCTGCATGTATACCCGGTCAAGTTCTAACTTTCTTGGTAAGAGTCGCGTCACATAGTTCTCAAAGGTATTTTCCTTTCCAAGCAAACTCTCTTCATCCTGATAACAGATCTGGGTCAATCCGGTAATACCCGGCCGCACCTGTAATACTTCACGCTGCCGTTGGTCATAATAGGGCAAACATTCCGGTGTCTCCGGCCGTGGTCCAACCAGGCTCATCTCACCTCGTAACACGTTAACCAACTGAGGCCACTCATCAATTCGCGCTTTGCGTAACCAGCGCCCTACCCGTGTGATACGGGGATCAGCCTGCGCTGTAATAGCTGAACCATACCGGGCTGCGTCAGTAACCATAGTGCGAAATTTGTACATTGTAAAGATCGCCCCACGACATCCTATGCGGCGCGCACGGTACAATATAGGGCCAGGTGAGTCCCAGCGTATTAGCAGCGCAACTACCAGCATCGGAATTCCTAATACCATTAACCCCACCACAGCCGCGCTTATGTCTAGCACTCGTTTCATCGGCGAAACCTTTCCACCAGTGTCATAACGGCCGCCGCAACATCATCGGCATCTTGCAACGACATCTGTGAGTATATTGGCAATGAAATCAGTCGTTCGTACTCATGTCGTGCCACCGGAAAACGCTCAGGATGGTAGCCATACCGATCCCGATAGAAGGGATGCAGATGTATTGGAATATAGTGAACACTCGTTCCGATATTCTGGTGCTTCAGCTCTTCAATGAATTGGGCACGATCAATACGTAACTGTTCCAGGTGCAACCGCAGTGGATAGAGGTGCCATGCGTGGCGCATACCTGGGCGGACAGATGGTATCTCCAATGCAGAAACGGTTTGAAAAGCTTGATTATAAACTGCCGCAATCAACTCCCGTTTGTGCTGCATCTCCTCAAGCCGTCGCAATTGGGTCAGCCCTAACGCTGCGCTTAGATCGGTCATATTATACTTAAATCCCGGTACAACGACCTCATAGTACCACGAGCCCGTGGCGGAAAACCGCTTCCATGCATCCCGACTCATTCCATGCAGACTAAAGATCCGCGCCTGATCAAGCCGGTCGGGCTCGCGGGCAACGAGCATGCCTCCTTCAGCCGTTGTCATGGTTTTTGTCGCATAGAAGCTGAACGATGCAAAATCACCCAGGGTACCGGCGGTATGACCATCACACGTTGCCGGCAGCGCGTGCGCACAATCCTCGATCACGGTGAGATCGTGATCGCGTGAAAGGGCAACAATCGACTGCATATCACAGCACTGACCACCATAATGCACTGGTATCACAGCCCGCGTGCGGGAAGATACCGCCGCTTCAACCCGTGCCGGATCAATATTCAAGGTATCGGGAGTAATATCTACCAGTACCGGGCGCGCACCAACATGTTCAATTACATTGACCGTCGCACAAAAGGTGAAGGTTGTCGTAATAACCTCATCACCCGGGCCAATGCCTGCGGCTGCCAGGGCTACATGCAGCCCCGCAGTGCAAGAGTTCAGACCAAGCGCTTCGGCCACTCCAAGATAAGCAGCGAAGTCCTGTTCAAACTGCCGCGTACGCGGCCCCGTTGTGATCCAGTTACTCTGTAGCGCTGTCACAACCTCGGCAATCTCAGCCTCAGTGATATCCGGCAGAGCAAAGGGAAGAAAAGTTTTACGCATCATAACAGGGTCAAGCTGCTTTCTTGCCATACATCATTCAGATAGAAGGAGGGCTTATAGTACCACAGATTAGCGCCAGCGTTAACAAGGAAGACTGAGCAGACAATTCAAAGGTATGTCAATAACACCAAATATACACATATCTGCTAGTACCTTTCCAACACAAACAGCGATCAAGATAAAACTGTATATTGGATGATGATATCCGGAGATATCGATATAAATGAACCTCCATTCGATGCACTATATGTTACTCGCGCTCAATACGCCGGCATTCGCTCATACATTTAACTCCGCAAGCCAACGAGCAACAATGGCCGACCAGCTATGGGAAGCGGAAACTTTAATCCATCCCTTGGTCTGCTCTCCCCCGCTTGGTGCTGCCACGCCCACTGGACGATGGAACACAGAAGGGATGAGTATTTCCTTCCGCTTTCCTATAGGGAAGCGGAAGCTCTTGTTCACCCCAAGCTCCCTCAGACGCTCTACTCGTGGGCTTGCTGACGCCCAAGTTTCCGGAGGGTGGGACAATTAACAGCTTCCGCTTCCCATACTCGCGTTCGACTAACGCGCGCCCGCGCTGCCCCATTTCTACAACTTCGTCTGGATGCTCAATCATATAGATAACAGCCTCAGCTAGAGCCTGTCCATTTTCAGGTGGCGTAACAATGCCACACTCTGCTTGTTCAATCAAGTTGGCCGCCTCACCCGCTCCACTGTAGATAACTGGCCTGGCACACCCCAGCGGGGGAAACATTTTGGATGGTCGCGCATCTCGAAACAGGGGAAGGTCACGCAACGGCACAAGACATGCGGTTGCTAGTGCCAGGATCTGGGGCATCATCTCGGCAGGTTGTGCATCAATGAATACAACATTTTGTGGCTTCATCTTCTGTACCATATTCTGGAGACGTTGCTTCTCTGGTCCTTCCCCAACAAAAAGGAAAGCAATATCAGATCGATGGCAAAGCTTGTATGCAGCATCAATAATAACATCCAGACCTTGAGCATAGCCATGGGTTCCAGTGTACGCAAATATGTACTTTCCTTCAAGCCCAAGCTGACAAACTCGGTCTTTATCAGGTAATTGAGGCACAAAGAGAGTCACATCAACACCATTTGGTAGAAAACAGACTTTACTCCGAACTACGCCCTTTTTCTTCATCCCCTGTCATCCGATACCCCCCAATGAGAACATCCCAAAACGCAGGTGAACGTGCCTGCCGCATGCCCCAAACCGTTTCATGCGGTACCATGCCAGCCAGATTCGGCGTCTATTAGAAAGGAG
>DAOTUI010000016.1:0-38355 GCA_034437035.1 Chloroflexaceae bacterium | reverse complement strand
AGGCGCTCCATATGGGCCAACAGCAGCGGCACGTCATCCACCCGTTCGGTGTGTATGGTCAGTTGCTCGTTCATAGGACGAGCCTACCCGATTTTGCGAACACTGTCCAGATTTAAGCGAACGGTAAGTGCAATGAGAGATATTAAAGAATTGCCCGAAGTCCTGACAGCAGACGAGGTGGCAACCTACTTGCGCATCAGCAAGACAACCGTGTGTCGGTGGTGCAATAACGGCAAACTTCCCGCTTTCCGTATTGGTCGAAGTTGGCGTGTGCAGCGAAGCGATCTGGAGTTGTGCATTAGACGCAATATGTCTGAAATAGAGCTTCTCGCTAACCACACTTCCACATCAGCAGAGGATGACCGGTAGCAAAAGTCTCCTCTTCCTAGTAATCCGAAAGGATACACTTATGCACTGCTTTCGTGCCAGTCTCCATACCCGTATGCTTCGTCTGTGTATTATCTCGCTAATCGGTATAGGGATACTCCTATTCACGGCCGGGTACCAGAGCCATGCTGCGTATGCGCAAGCAGATGGTACCACTGCCTGGGATTTTGAAACCGGGGATTTTGGAAGCTGGACACCTACCGGCCAGGTTGCGATTGTCACCGATAGTATTGACTCATTAACTGACAATGCAATGCATAGCGTAGCCCAGGGACAGTATTCGCTTAAGGTGGGCGATGAAATTGCCTGGGCGTACGCTGGCGATCAACTGAGTTCCATTGAGCAAATCCTTTCGGTACCACAGGCGGATGGTCGGCCCGTGTTGCAGTTCAGCTATGCCGTGGTTGCCAATGATCCGCCATCACACGATGAAACAGATAAGCCCTATTTTCAACTCGATGTCCGTGATTTAACCACGGGTGAAGATCTGCCGGCAAGTGACTTTAAATACACCAGTCAGAGTAGTCAGGAGTGGTTTCTTGGGACAGCACCGGATGATCGAGATCCTTCGCAGACTTTTTTTGGTCAATTAAGTGGCGATCGCTGGGTCTTTATTCCCTGGAAGCATGAAACAGTAGAACTGGCGGACCGTATTGGGCATCAGTTGTTGATCAAATTTACCATGCGCGACTGTAATTTGTCGGCCCATGCGGCATATGGCTACCTGGATAATATTCGCATTGGCTCTGAGGTTGCCCTACCTGCCCTGCCGGTACTCGAAAATAATCCCCAGCCGGCGGGCGATCCCCCAGCAGCCAATCTTATTCAGCGCGGAGCCGGATTCGCTGAGCAGAATGGATTGTGGCCCTGGTGTCTGCTCATTCCCCTACTGCTATTCCTGGCAGCTATTGCGGCCCTGCTCTACAAATTCTGGCCCAGGCCGGTTACAGTTGCCGGCCCATCAACACCTGAAGAAGGATCCAGACCAACGACGGTGCGCAACCCCGGAGGCAGTGATACAGGAGCGGGCGGTGTGGATAAGAAAGGCGGGAAATAGGTACACACATTACCTGGCGAAGTAGTACAACAACCCGAATTTGATCTGGAGATGGAAAGATCATGTTAAAGCAATGGCTTGATCCGCTACTACTGTTGATAGGCCTCACCAGCGGCATATTTTATGTTCATTCGAGTCAGCAGGCAACGCCGGTACAGGCCAGTGCCCGGATAACCGCTGCGCCTGCTACGGGCGGATTGCTGTCACCATTGGCGCAGAACCAGGATCCCCCTGCGGATGGAACACCACTGGCTCCACCTGATCTGGAGGATGTGGATGCCATGCTGGTGATTGACAACTCGGGCAGTATGTTTGGGTATACCTGTGCCAACCGCGATCCTATCACGGCCAATGATCGTAGTCAGATGCGCATTCGCAGTGCTGAGATAGTGATTGCTGCTCTGGCCGCGGATCTCAAGCCGCGTGAAACCAAATTGGGAATTGTGAGTTTTGGGAATACCGCTGAACTTGTTTCACCATTGGAGCAGTTAAGCAATGAGCCAGATGATCCGGTACGTACCAATCTCAGGACCGCCATTCAGAATCCGCCGTGTGCCGGCGACACAAACATCGTCGCCGCACTACGGGTTGCTCAGGAAGAGTTACGCAGTGAACGGCATAATCCGGCCAATATTCGCGCGATTATCTTTCTGACCGACGGCTTGCCGACACTCGGTGGAGGCGAGCGAGAAATTCGCCAGATTCTTGATGAGTTACAGGCTGAGAATGTGCTGTTGTTTACCGTGCTGCTTGGAGATGACCCACAGCTTGCAGCATTCGGGCGCTTCTGGCAGAGTGAGTCAGATGCACGGGCCAATGTTCATTTTTATCGTTTAACATCAGCAGATCAGATGCTTGATGTGTATCAACGCATCAAGGTGAAACTCGATCAGCGCGATAATGCGCCAGATGATACACCACCTCTGCCACCTGGTCCCAGTGTAGCGGTGAATATCCCGCCAAATGTGGCTCAGGCCGTTCTGACCGTGATGAAACCCGCCGTTGGTACGCAGATAACCCTCACCGATCCTGCCGGTGGCGGTGCCAGCCAGCGCCCGCCGGATCAGTTTCGTATTCTTCAGAACAACTCGACAATTGATGTTTTGATTGTGGACCGGCCAGAGGCGGGTGACTGGGTAGTGAGTGCAGCAGGCGGGGAGGAGATTACCGTCCTCCAGCCAGAGTTGAAGAGTGTGTATGCCGTGCAATTGGTACAACCCGGTGCGCTACAGCCACTGGCGATTGATAAGCCGACCGATATTGTGGTTCAGGTTATTGATGATGCAACTCAGATACCCCTGGCTGGACCATTTACCTTTACCGGTTCATACCGATTGTTGGATGCGCCAGCCAATGCTACGACGCCATTGAACCTGACACAATCACCAACCGATCCGACACAGTATAGTGTCACACTGCCCGCCGGAACCTTTACCGATCTCAGCTCGTATATCTTCACCTTCCAGGCAGAAGATAGTGTAGGACTGCGCTCAAACGAAGTCACCTATCAACTACTGGCGGGGCGCGTGCCGTCAATTGCCTCAGTCACAGCACGGCAGCGGGTCTATGTCGATGAAGAGAACATGCTGAGTGTCACCGTGGCTAACCCGGAGAGTGCCGATGGACAACCGGTGCCCCTGGTTTCGCATACGGTGCCAAACAACTCACCGATCAATTTCACGGCACAGACATCAACCACATTCCAGGCGAATCTGAACCCCTTGAAAAAACCGGGGCAATACACCATTAACGTGGTGTATGCCGGAAAAACCCAACTCGGGACAGATTTCCTCGACCAGAAGAGCATTCAGATCGTTGTGGAAGAGCATTTTTCAACAATTTTGCTACGAACCATCGCCGCTATCCTGGCACTACTGACGCTGGTATACCTGATCTATCGCTATATCTTAATTCCCTTCACACCCCTGGTATGGCTTGCCCAGAAGATTGGGTTGGCTCCCCAGGGTTATATCCGTGTTCAGCCCGATACAGGCTTACCTGGCAGCCAGTTAAAGGTTGGCGATCTGTTAAAGCAGCGGCGTAAGCTACGACAATTGACATTGGGTATAGGAAAGGGATATGACATTTCGTTGTCTCCGCCAGCGGATGCCGCGGCAGGCGCTGACGATGATGACGACACTTCCGCGTCCCGCAAGAAACAGCGCCCCGGCTTACGTGGATGTCTTTTCGGCAAACGATCTCTGGCAGTCATTGGTCGTCGGTTCCGTAGCGATACCTTTATCCAAAAGTTGCCTGGTACACCGAGGAATTTTAAAAACTACGCGGATGAAGAAGATATCGCCGACGATACGGTAGAGTTCTCACTAGACGAATTATCGTAGGAGCAGCCGCGCTGCTATCGTTTCGACACAGTCAAGCAACAGTCAAGCATACGTAAGGAGAGACTTTTATGGCTACATCTGGACTACCCACACTGATTGTCGGGGTTGGCGGCACCGGCCTACGGGTGCTCCAACGGGTTAAAGAGCGCCTGCTGGAAACCTACTATGGCGAAGTGCCAAGTCATATTACTCTGCTGGAACTGGACACGGCGCTCCAGTCGCCCGCCGACAATTTCTGTGGCGTGCAGTTGAATGAGCAGGCGATGCAAACTGGTATGGGTTCAGGCTATATTGTGCAGGAAATGGAACTCATTCAGACAACGCCGACCTATACTATGGACAATGTGTTTGCTGAAGCCGAACGCGATGATCCACGCTGGTCCTGGATGGAAGTGAATAAGCTGAAAGATCTGCTGCCGCCAGCTGGCCGGCAAATTCTGGAAGGTGCCGGAGCGTATCGTCCGGTTGGTCGCACCGCCTTCTTTCTGAACTATGGCCGGGTGCAGCAGCGGCTCAATCAAGTTATGCAGCAGGTTACCCAGCAGCAACTGGCCATGGAAGCACAGTTTTTACAGGCAGATGGTGGCCTCCAGTCCGATGTGAACCTGGCAGCAGCCAAACGGAATGTCTTCCTGGTTGGCTCGCTGGCAGGTGGCACCGGCTCCGGGGCATTTCTGGATGTGGCGGCTATGATGCGAGCTATGCGCCAGAGTAATCCGGCGTTTACCAACATTGTGTTGATCGGGATTATCGCCCTGCCGCGCTTCTTTACTGATATTGCCGATAATATCGGGCGGCGCGTGCCCAATACCTATGCCGGCCTGCGCGAAATTGATCGCTTTACTCGCGGACATACCTCCGCGACGCCCTATCACATGGTTGGTGGCAATGGACAGCCGTTAGATGTTGCTAATACACTCTTTGATCTCTGCTATCTGGTAGATGTCAAAGACTACTATGGTACACAGCTTGCCCAGAAAGTCGATCACGGTCCTATCGCCGTCATGGCCGATATGATTACCGCCCACACCGATTTGCGCCTGGGATTGCGCCTCAATGCCGCCAATATTAATGTTGGTGCCAACTATCACGACCCTAGAACTCAGACCCAGGAGAGTCAATACCGCTACCAGAGCCGCCGCTACTATAGCGCGATGAATAGCCACACCGTGATTTTCCCGCGCGAAGATGTGGCCAAGGCGTTGAGTCTGCGCTTCCTACTCGATCTGATCGATACGCAGATCATCCAGCATGTTCCACGGTCCTCGCCACCGACCCTGGTTGTCCCCACCTCACCCATGCCGGTCGATGAGGTGGTCACCTTTCTGAGCAAAGACAACCCGACGTCCGAGGAAAAGACCATGGCCGAACTCAGTACCCAGCAGAGCGATATCGATCTCGGGGTCTTTATTCGCACTGTGCTACGTGAGTCGGCGAACCCGAATAAAAAGTATCCGACAGCGCTGGACAAGGTGCTGGGGTGGTTGATTGAAGATGGTCAGTTGCGCCAGCAGGTTCAAAAGGTGATGCAGGACTCCCTGGCCGAGACCAACCGCACGGTCGATGATAGGCGTGATATGAACCAGTATGTACAACGGGTAGATACCTGGTTGCGGCGCTATCTGGGTTCACTGAATGACCCGAACATCCCGCTGGGGGATCGCAGCGGTGGTGCCTGGGAGCAGGCCCTGGGAAATCTGGTAACCCAGGCCCGCCCAACGATGATGGCCCGCATCGACGAACTGGTCTTACGTATCCTGAACCAGCGTCAGGCCGAAGATATCAGCGACAGCTCTAAGATCAGTCTGTTACGCGCTAATCGTCTCGGTTATGCCCTGGCCCTCCTGCGGGAACTTAAAGAGCGGGTACGTACCTTTGAGAAGCAGACCGAGACCAGCTTTGGCAAGATTAATGTCATCCAGGCGCGCAAGAACCTGCAGGAGACACGCGGCGCGGTAACATCGTTTAAAGGCGGTTGGGGTAAGCATAATCCTGGCCCGGACTACCTGACAGCTCTGCGCGAACTGGCTGAAGCAGAGAGCCAGCGCCTGCTGCGCAATTTGATTTTGCAGATGGCCCAGCAGTTCGGCGGCGATATTGCCGAGATGGGCCGCGAGCGGAGTGTGCTGGATGTGGCGATCAAGGAACTGGAGGAGTGGGCCGCGGCTCTGACCAGGGTGCGCGAACAGATTGCCTTTGAACGTGAGCGTCACGAGGCCCGGCGCAAACAGAAGTATGCAATTGTGTCCCGTTCCTATGTCACTGACCCACAGCGGTTCAATAATGCGACCCAGATCGAAGATGGGCTCTATGCCCGCTACAAGCCGCTGGTCTGGCGCACGCTGTTGGGACCGGATCCCAGTGGGGGGAGTGGTGCCGGGCTGTTCTGGCAACCCCGCCCGGGCACCGAGGTCTACTTTGACTATGCGATTATGACCAAAGAGAAGAACTTCTCCCTGAACCCAAACTATCCAACCCAGACGGAGAGTCACGCAATGCTGGGGATGGGCAGTGGGGTCGAGGGCATTAACCGCGCCTGGCAGACCGGCGCCTTCCGCCTGTTTGCTGAGCAGATCCGCGGCGATCAAGAGGCGCGTGTGGCCGCCTATATTATGCAGCTTAATCCCAACCAGATCGGCTTTGTCAACCGCTTAGTCGAACCCAATAGCCGGGCACTGGTGGCTCTTAACACCAGTATTGGCATCCAACCTAATCCGCAACAGGAGGAACACTACCTGGCGGTTGATTCGACCAGCGATGATCGGAAGGTTACCGACTTCTATAGCTGGTTTACCAACAACTGGCAGCAGATCAGCAAGCAGTATCTCCAGTCGGAGAGTGATGTGGCCTGCACCTTTCTAACCCTCTATCATGGCCTGGAACTGGAGCATGTTCAGGGCTTTGTCGAGTGCGAACCGGATTATCGCCGGATCAATACAACGGCCGGGTGTCAGCACCTCTTCCGTGAGGAACAACTGGCTGCTGATTACGAGTCCCGCATTCCGCTGCTCAATATCTCAACCTGGAAGCGTGTGAACCTACTGCATCCAGAGGTGGTGGTTTGTCTCAACGATACCCAGCGGGTGCGCGATTTTGCCTTTGCCCTGGTCAGTGGCCTTATCACGCAACAGATCGCCGGACAGGAAAGGGAATTCTTCCTCGCTTTGCCAGATAGCAAGTCGTTGCGCCTATCAGATGCCAATAAGATCGATCCATACAGACGTATGGGTGAAATTGATCGGCAGGCAGCACGGTTGCTCCAGGCCTTCCAAACCTTTATGCTGCGCGGGCATGCGGTCGGATATGAGTTTGCCGAAGATGATCCGATTATGTATGAAGCAGTTCAGCCCGCCTTCAACCGCTGGTTCGAATCAGAGTATCCCAACGTCTCAAAGAAAGAACTGGACGAACTGCTTGATACTTGGAAATCGCGTCCCGCCTCCGAGGGGCCAGGTCTCTCGGTACTCTTTAACGGGGAAAGTAAGGATCCGCGCTTCCGTGACCTGGGGATTGTGTTGTATCTCGAGTTGAATGAGTGGTGTAAAGCCAGAGCATAGGAGATGTACTTCAGCCGCCGGCAGCATGGGTAAAAGCACAAAACGTAATGCAACTCACCACGCTGCCGGTGGCAAAACATGTCCGTTCGAAGGAACATCGTGTAACCAAATCGGAAACTCCGGCTAAGGATCGATACCCATGACAGAAATACTGGTTCTCTCCGATATTCATGCCAATCTCGAAGCACTGCAAGCAGTGCTGGATCATGCACAGAACACGCATGGTAACCCGGACCAGATCTGGTGTCTGGGCGATATTGTGGGCTATGGTCCCGATCCCGGACCATGCATTGATATGCTCCGTGGTGGACATACCCTGACGCAGGGTGTGCGTTTCCACTGCGTCAAGGGTAACCATGATGATGGAACATTGAGCTACCGTGGTCGCAGTCGTGCCGATGTAGCGGGCGAGGCAGAGGTTCAACAGGGATGGCAGTGGACGGCCCAGGCGCTGAGTGCTGAACATCTGGAGTTCCTGGAACAACTGCCCGACTATTTTGTGCCACCGGAGGTACCCCATCCGGTGCTGCTGGTGCATGCATCGCCGGCACCCAATGGACGCCTGAATGAATATTTACAGGTTCCTGCCGATGTTGAAGCCAGGATAGATATGCTGGAAGAGCAAATTTGCTTTTTTGGGCATACGCATCTGGCATGTTATTTTGTGTGTGATACGCAGCGGAAAACCGCCCAACCCCGGCTACTTCAACGCGATCAGGAAAGCTCGATCGAAATCCCCCTCAATGCTACCGTGAAACTTTTTGTCAATCCCGGTACAGTCGGGCAACCCCGCTGGGGTTATATTGACCCGGTATCGGCTGCGGGAAGCAACCCAAGCTATCAGGGTGATCAACGGGTCAGTTATGTCTGGTTAACACTGCACGAAACCGGCTGCACCATGCAGTGCCATTTTATAAGCTACGACTTCACTACAACCGTGGGTAAGCTACGTAATCTCAATGCAGCAAACGGCTTCAAGCCCCCTGAACGCTGGGAAAATCGCCTGACAAAGGGTCTGCGTTAGAACGAGGATGCATATGTCGGGTCTGGCAACCCTGGTCATTGGAGTCGGCGGCACGGGTCTGAAGGTGCTCCAGTATGTAAAGGAGCGTCTGTTGGAGACCTATGCCGGCGTCGTGCCGGCGCATATTGGCCTGTTGGCGCTCGACACCGAGGCACCGGCTGCAGATGGTATGGAAGGCGGTGTCTCATTAGCGGTTGAACCATCACTTACCGCAGGTGAAACGAACCCGCGCCGGGCCGAGGTTCATTTGCTGCCACCTTCACCAGTTTTTACCCTGCACGATGTCCTGCGTGAGGCGCAGAGTGGTGCGGAGCGCTGGGCCTGGCTGGAAGCCGATAAACTTGCGCCGCTGCTGTCGTCACAGAAACTGCCCTCCGATCTGCCGACTTCTTCCCGGCCATCTGGTCGCATTCGCCTGCAACTCAACTATAGACAGGTCAAAACCGCGCTAGAACAGGCACTACACAATCTCGCCTTCCCACCAGGAACTACGACCGTTTCCATGGACACAACGTTAGATTATATTCGTCAGCATACCAGGCAAAATATTTTTCTGGTTGGTTCACTGGCCGGGAGTAGCGGTGGAGGGACTCTCATTGATACGGCTGTGCTGCTACGTTCCATTACACAGGTGAAAACCTACAGTTCCTACAGCTTCATTGGGATGATCGCTCTGCCGAGTTGCTTTGCAGGACATGTGGATATCAGCGGGCGCCGACTATCCAACAGTTATGCCGGGTTGCGGGAACTAGATCGTTTTATGCGCGGGCACACGGCGGCTACTCCCTGTACTATAACACTTCCAGATGGCACCAGGACAGAACTCGACAATATGTTGTTTGACTTCTGCTACCTGGTGGATGCGCAGGATCATGGTGGGATTGCGCGCGCAACCCGGGCCGACACTGGTGCGCTGGGGGCGATAGCCGACGCAATTGTTACCCATATTGATCTGCGGTGCGGCTTACGGCTCAATGCCACATATACCAATGTTTCCGCACAATATCACCGACCATCAGGCGAGGAAACATCCAATGAGGGATATCGCTATCAACCACGTCGTCTTTACAGCGCGCTGAATACGCATGCCGTCATTTTTCCACGCCAGGATGTGATCCGGTCACTCGGCCTGCGCTTCTTACGGGAGATGCTGGATAGTCATCTTATTCAGCGGGCGGCCTACACCAGCGGACTGGCTGTGCCGACGACACCGCTTGGCATTAAGGATCTGCTGAATTTCTTGAGTAAGGATAATCCTACGCCGCAGGAGAAGATACAGGCCGAACTGTATACCCTGGCAGGTGATCTCGATGTAGGGATTTTTATCCGGACATTACTGCGGTACTCAGCGAATTCGAAGAGCAGTTATGCAACCGCCTCCCCGGAGATCCTGGCCTGGTTAGTCGAGGACGGAAAAAAACGGGGCGAAATCCAGATCATGCTGGAGCAATCACTAAAGGAAATTACCCGACCCGTAGACGAACCCCGATATTTACCCGGCTACAGCCGGCGGGCTCAGACCTGGATCGCCCACTATCTGCCACACAGTGCTGATGCACCCGAACCGCTGCGCTGCCGGGGTGAGTGGCCCCAGGCGTTATGTGAACTGCCAGTTGAAATGCGGACGGCGCTACGCATACGGGTGCATACGCTGGTCGTGCGACTGCTTAACCAACGCCAGGTGGAAGACCAGGGAACAAAACGGCATAATCTGCTGCGGGCAAATCGCCTGGGCTATGCGCTGGAGGTGTTGCGTACTCTTAAGAAACGCGTGCAACAGTTCAAACGGCAGACCCAATCCAGCTTTGAAAAGTATATCCGCTCTCGTGACAGGCTGCGCCAGGCGTGGCAGAAACTGCATGCTAATTTTATAACCCTTGAACCAAATGTACCCTGGTTGCGCCATAACCCGGGACCGGACTATCTCAATCAGTTATACGAACTGGCTGAAGTGGAGTGGCAGTGTCTGTTGTGCCAATACATCCTGGATGTCAGCGAACAACTGGGGGGAGAGCCAGATGCAGACGGTGAGGTCAGCATCATTGATAGTGCCATACGTGAACTCGAAGCCTGGGCTACCACCCTTGCCGCTGTACGTGATCAACTGGTGGATGCAGAAAAACAGCATAGCGCACAGCGGCAGGCCAAACAACAGATCAAGACGCGTTCCTATATTACTGATCCGGCGCAGTTTCCTGCTGCTATCCGGGTTGAAGAACAACTCTATGCCAACTGTCGTGACCGCCTGTGGCGAACCTTCCTGGGAATGGGTGATAGCCCCGGGATGGGACTGGAATGGCTCCTTTGCCCCGATCAGCATGATGCATATACCTTGCAGATCGGCAACCCCGGCCCGTCACATGTAGTACCCATCGAAATTCCGAAGGATGCGCAGACCCTGATATCGGTATGGGAGACCTACACGTTACGTCTGCTCACCGATTTGCTCCACCGAGATCAGCAGACACGCGTAGCCGGACATATCACGGTTCTGGTTGACAGCGCACAAACCTTTGTGCAGCGCTGGTTGCAACCACATCGTCGGGCCCTGATCCGTCTGCACACCATTCAAGCGGATCCGCAACAAGAAGAGCATTATCTGGCAGTCGATCCAACCAGCGAGGATCGGAAAGTAACCGATTTTTATAGTTGGATACAGACCAACTGGCAGCAGAGCAGTCAGCACTATATTCAGGCGGAAAGCGAGGTCGCCTGTACCTTCCTGACACTTTATCACGGTCTGGAACTGACCCATGTTGCCGGCTTTGTCGAGGGTGCAGCAGCTTATCGTAACCTGCTGCGCAGAGGTGAGAGCCTGCACCTGTTTCCCGAAGAACAGTATGCGGCCGCGTATGAGGTCCATATGCCAACCCTCAGCACCCCGGAATGGCAGCAGGTGCGTTGTCTGCATCCCCAGGTAGTAGTCTGCCTGCACACTCCCGAACATGTGCGCGCATTTGCCCTGGCACTGGTCAGCGGATTGATCTGTTCACAACGGCTGGAGCAATCCGAGGAGTATCTGCTTCAAGTGCCCGGTCACCCGGCGATCCAGCTTTCCGCTAGCGCAACCATTGTCGATTACCCGCAACTCAGCCGCCGTCCGCTGGATCGCCAGGCTGCCCTGCTGCTCCAGGCCTTCCAGACCTTTATGTTGCGGGGGCATGCGATTGACAATGTAAATGAAGGTATTGCTTACACGGCTATTGCGCCCGCTTATCGGCACTGGCTTGATACTACCCGGGGACAACTCGATAGTACAGCGCGGATCGCACTGGTACGCGCCTGGGAGACGGACCAGGAAGCCAGCCCGCTCTCTGCACTGCTCTATGCGGAGAGTCACGATCCCCGCTTCCATGATCTGGGGATTGTGTTGCTGTTGGAATTGTATGCCTGGGCTGAATCAGAAAGTGCTGCCGAACAGTAATCAGGATAGACGATGAATAGCATCGAGACCATGAAAAATGAGCTGGAAGCGCTGCTAAGCAAGTATGCAAGTGAGCGTGACCCTGCCCAAAAAGCAGCGCTGTCCCAACAGGCAAAAGACCGCTTTGAGCACTTTCAACGACTGCCCGGTGTCTCCGCGGAGGAGGTCAAGCGGCTGCGGTCACGGCTGGAACGCAATCTCCGAGCTCAGAGACAACCCGACTCAGCCACTTTCACCACCGCGCCGACACCGTCGGCGTCATCCGGAGGATTGCGCAAATTGGGGGTCGTGACTCCGCGCGAAGCGACCAGTAGTTTTTCCCCGGTCGTATCTGACACATCCGACCCGGAGGTGGCTGCCCGGGCCTTTGCCGCCGCAGTCGAGATGATTCCGCAGGAGCTGCCCTATGCCAACCTGGAGCAACTCTATGAGGGGCATTTTATCAATGGCTTGCGTGCCACCCGGTCTGACACTGGGGATGTGGTCGTAATCAAGCTGCCCGCCGCCAGCGCCTGGCCCACCCGCTTCGCGCAGTGCGTCGAGGCCCTGCGGGCCGAGGCGGATATGCTTGATACGGTCACTACCTTCCTGCCCACCCCCGACCCGCGCACCTGCGCTCGCGTGATCACCCGGCTTGATCGCGGCGACCTGACCGTGCCCGGCTGGCCCCACCCGGTGCCCTACAGCGTCCAGTCCTTTGCCCGGGGTACCCGCCTCTGGCGCAGTGGCCTGCTGCCCATGCGCGGCGACCAGGAGCGCGCCGGCGTGCTGCTGCTCACCCAGATCACCGGCCTGGTGCAGTGCCTCTATGCCCACGACCTGGCCCACCGCGACCTCAGGCCCGATGCGCTCTTCTGGGACGCTACGGCGGATCTGGTCGAGGTGATTGACTGGAACAGCGCCCGCACGCCCGACGCGCAGGATATCGCCCGCGAGTTCAGCCTGAGCCTGACCAGCCTGGTATGCGAGGTCTTCCTGGGCGTTGCTGAACCAACCGCCTCCCCGGCCGGCCTCGGTTACAGTCTCTTCACCGAGGCCCGTGGACGCGGGTTGAGCCGGGGGGTGCGCCTGCTCCTGGCCCGCCTACTTGATCCACACTTTAGCAGCCACGCGATTCGTGACCTGGCTGGCCTGCACACGGCCCTGACTGAGTTGACCGACGCCTGGCTGGATACCGAACAAACCGCCCTGCCGCCGTTGAAGGCAACCACCCCGGAAGCGCTCGCGGCGCGCCTGACCCGCGCCGCGATTGCCCTCCAGCAGCCTGCGGCGCTGGCCGCGCCCGCCGAGCGCCAGGCCTGGTACCGCCAGGCACTGGCACAGGCCGAGCACGAAGTGCAAAAGACCCTCAATCTTGTGCTGCAATATCCCGTTCACCTGCGGGCGCAATGGGGCAAGATCACCGACCTGGGTCTCTGGTTGCCGGACATCTGGCCGCTGATCTGGACGCTGCCGCTGGCACGGTCCTGGTTTGCCCACACACCTGCCGCCCGCGACGCGGAGTTGACCAGTATCTTGCATCCCCTGCTGGGGCGGCGCTGGGACGCCCTGCGCGCCGCCATCATGCCGCTCCGCCCGACCGTAGCGGCCGACATCCAGGCACACCTGGACCGGCTCGAACAGCTTGCGACTGTGCAGCAGCAGGTGAACAACGTGGAGACCCTGCTGGCACAGACGCCACCGGACTATGCCGAGGCGTTGCGCATATTGACCCCACTCCTGGAGGTACTCCCGCTTGACGTGCATCTGCTAGAACTGGAACGCCAGCTTATGGTCGGGATGCAGGCGGACGCAGCAGTGACCCGGCTATGCGACGAGGTGGCCGTCTGTCGCACCACGCGGCCGGGGCTGGCGCTCGAGCGCCGCTTACTGGCTGCCCTGGAGCAGTTGCAGCAGGCGGGCTATCCCGACCCGAAAACCGCAGAGCAGCGCCATCTGGTTGCCCTGCTTGATCAGGCCGAGCAGGACTATCGGGCCGCTCAGACTGCCCGGCAGGACGGCGACTGGCCCCAGGTGCAGCAGCATCTGGACGCATGGGACGCACATGTGGTGCTCCAGCAGCAAGCCCCCGACCTGGCCGTACCGATGAAGAACCTGCTCGCCGAAGCCGGGTGGCGGGTGCAGAATTGGACACAGGTCTGGAACACACACCAGTGGAGCGAGACCTTCCAGCAGGCCCTCTGTGTTACTATGGAATGAGACAGATCACCCACCTGTATTTCGTTGCAAGGCGAGAAGATGACTGATGGATAGAAACACCCACATACCACCGACCACCCGTGACGATGGATCGACTGGGCCAACGCCCGAAGTGCAGCCCGCTGGCGACCGTCTCGTTCGCACGGCTGCGGATAAGCTCCGCATCTTGCAGGAGTATGAGACCTATCCATCCGGATCACCCGAGCGGGGGGCGCTCATGCGGCGTGATGGTATCTACACCTCTCAGATTGCGAAATGGCGCAAACAACGCGATCGGGGGGTGCTGGATCGGCTCGCTCCGCAGCCCCGTGGCCCCAAACCGACCCCGCCGAATCCGCTGGCTGACGAAGTGGCCCGGCTGCGGGCCGAGAATGCCCGCCTACAGGCCCGCCTGGATCAGGCTGAGCTCGTGATCGACGTGCAAAAAAAAATGGCGCAGCTGCTTGGAACCGAGCGGCCAACGCCGCTGGAGACCGAGCAGCCATGCTAGCCGCCAGTGCCACACTCGCTCCGGTCATCGGCGTCGCGGCAGCATGTCGCCAGCTCGGCGTGCCGCGCAGTGCGTACTATCGCGCCCGGCGGGCTGTCGCACCGACACCAGCAGATGGTGCGCCAGCGCAGGCCGGTGGATCGACCGATGGGCCGGTGGCGGCGCATGGGCACGCACCCGTGCTGCCGGCGACGGCCCTCGCTAGCCCGCCCCCGGCGGATGCGTCCCCGGCGGATGCGTCCCCGGCGGATGCGTCAGATCCATCACTGCCAGCAGCAGGGGCTTGTGCGGATGCGTCCCCGGCGGATGCGTCCCCGGCGGAACGCCGCTCGCCACGGGCGTTGAGCCCGACCGAGCGCAGCCAGATCTGGGCCACGCTGAATAGCGAGCGCTTTGCCGATTGCACGCCACGCGAAGTGTACGCGACCTTGCTCGATGCGGGCATCTATCTCTGTTCGTGGTCGACGATGTACCGCATTCTGCGCACCACAGGCGAGGTCACCCGGCGGCGGGATCAGCCCCGCCGCACCGCCTACGCCAAGCCCGAGTTGCTGGCCACTGGCCCCAACCAGCTCTGGAGTTGGGATATCACCAAGCTCAAAGGCCCAGTGACCTGGACCTCCTATTATTTGTACGTCATCATTGATGTCTACAGCCGGTATGTCGTGGGTTGGATGATTGCCGAACGCGAGTCGGCGGATCTGGCCGAGACGTTTATTGCGGAGACCACGGCCAAGGAAGGCATTCCGCCGGGCCAACTGACCCTGCATGCCGATCGGGGCAGTGCCATGACCAGCACCAGTGTGTCGCAGTTGCTGGTGGATCTGGGTGTCATCAAAAGCCACTCACGCCCGTCGGTCTCGGATGACAATCCCTTCTCGGAAGCGCAGTTCAAAACGGTGAAGTACCATCCGACGTTTCCCGACCGCTTCGGCAGCCTGGAGGATGCGCGGGCGTGGGCCCGCCCATTTTTCGCCTGGTACAATCATGACCACCATCATACGGGAATCGGCTTGCTGACGCCCGCAACCGTGCATCGGGGTCAGGCTCCCGTGGTGCGGGCGGCGCGGCAGGCGACGCTGGATGCGGCGTATCAGGCCCATCCGGAGCGTTTTGTGCGCGGCCAACCACAGCCGCCCGCGCTGCCGCCCGCCGTCTGGATCAACCCGCCCGCAGCATCTGCTGCCGCACAGCAGACGGAGCAGGAGCCAGCAGGCGATCCAGATGCCGCACCCAAATAGACGACGGTATCTGTCTCAAAGGTATTGACACATTCCAGCAGGTGTCTATCTCTGGAAGGAGCTTGATATGGAAAAACGAAGCCGGAATACGGATACTGTCTTGCCTAGTCTGCCCACCTCAACACCTGCGGAGGGTGAGACTGAAGCGGTGCTCACGGAGACACCTCCACAACAATGGCGACCAGGTGGAGATCCTGAAGGTTAAAGATGATCACTACTTGATCGAAGTCGTAACTAATAAGGCAGATAGTGATTCACCGACCGTAGTCGGGAAGCAGGGCTGGGTCTTGCGTACGATTGTGGATGGGCCGGCGCAGTAGGGGACGTATGCCGGGAGAAAGCAGTCGGCACCACGCGGACTATGTTCGCTGGAGGCGAAGGAATGAACAGTAGCGAGAAATGGGTACAGGAACTAAAGCAACTGCTTGCACCTACAACACCCGGATGGAATGATCCGGCGCACAAACCTGTATTGCACCAGCAGGCCCGGAGGCTGCTTGAACAGTTGCAGACAGACCCCGGCGCAGATCAGCAGCAGGTGCAACAACTCACTTTACGTCTGAATCGACGTCTACGCACCCAGGACAGCAGTTCACCGCAAGCAGCAACTGCGACTCAATCTGCAGACACTGCCGTTGCTACGTTACCGGCCTCTGCCCCCCCGGATCGGGATGCTCTGACATGTATGGCAACCGCATTCGATCAGGCCGTTGCGCAGATTGACCAGGGATCAACCTGCACCAGCCTCGAAAAACTCCAGGAGGGGCGGTTTGTCACCGGCTTTCGCGCCGGCATGCGCAACAGTGGCGACCTGGTAGTTGTCAAACTGCCGGCTGCCAGCGGCTGGAACACACGCTTTGCCGAGTGTGCTGCGGCGCTGCGCGCTGAGGCCACCCTCCTCCGCACCGTCAACGGCTTCCTGCCGGAACCTGACCCGCGCACCTGCGCCCGGGTCATCACCCAGCTTGAAGATGGTGAGCTTAACCTGCCCGACTGGCCCCACCCGGTGCCCTACAGCATTCAGTCGTTTGCCCGGGGCACCCGCCTCTGGCGCAGTGGCTTGTTGCCTATGCGCGGTGACCAGGAGCGCGCGGGTGTGCTGCTGCTCACCCAGATCACTGGACTGGTCCAGTGCCTCTATGCTCACGACCTGGCCCACCGCGACCTCAAGCCCGATGCGCTCTTCTGGGACGATACGGCGGACCTGGTTGAGGTGATTGACTGGAACAGCGCCCGCACGCCCGACGCGCAGGATATCGCCCGCGAGTTCAACCTGAGCCTGACCAGCCTGGTGTGCGAGGTCTTCCTGGGTGTACCGGAGCCGGCACCAGACCCGCTGGGGTTCGGTTATACCCTGTTTGCTACCGCCCGGGGCGTAGGTTTAAGCCGGGGAGTACGGCTGCTGCTGGCATGTCTGCTCGATCCATACTTCAGCACCAATGCCCTGTCCGATGTTGCGGCCCTGCATACCACGCTGACCCGGCTGGCCGATGCCTGGCTAGACACAACCCGCGAACAGATGCCTATGCCGACCGGAACCACACCGGAGGATCTATCGCTGCTGTTAAGCCAGACCGCGATTGCCCTGCACCAGCCGGTGGCCCAGGCAAGCCTGCGCCAGCGCCAAAACTGGTATGAACAGGCCATGCGCCTGGCTGAACAGGAAGTGCAAAAAATCCTGACCCTCTGGCTGCACTATCCCGACCACCTGCGCGCCGGATGGGGACGCATCGAGCAACTGGGAAGCCGGCTCCCCGATGTCTGGCCGCTGGTGTGGCTATTACCCCTGGCCCGTGCCTGGTTTGCCCATGAGCCACCCGCGCATGATGGTCGCTTAACCGAGTTGCTCTACCATCTGTTGCAGCGGCAATGGATGGCGCTCCAGAAGCAGATTGCAACAGGACGGACAGCAGTAGCCGATCCGCTACGCCAGGTTCTCGACATGCTCGACCAGGTTGCCACCCGGCAGATACAGGCCGCAGAGATTGAGACCCTGTTGAATACCACACCGCCCGACTATGCTGCGGCGTTTCGCAAGCTGACCCCACTACGCGAAGCACTCCCGCTGGATGCGCGTCTGTTGGCACTGGAGCGACGCATTGCGGCAGGCATGGCCGAGGCAGACGAGGTTATCCGCCTGCGCATGGAAATTACTACCGGTCGTCAGGGCTTGCCAACCAGACCGACGCAGCAGCGGATCCAGGCGGCTCAGGAACAGTTACGCCGCCTGGGCTATCCTGATGAAGGTGAAGCCGAACAGCGACAACTCGTGGAGCATCTGGCTACGGCGCAGGCTGTCTGCGCTGCAGCCCGGATCGCAGTACGCGACGGCGACTATGTTCAGGCCCGGCGTGTGTTGGCGCAGTGGCCGGATGATGCCGTGATACAGACCAGTGCGCCCGATCTGGCGGCGGCATTGTCGGATCTGGTAGGTATACTCGACAGCGAGGCCCGTACGGGGGAACACGCTCACGCCTACCGGCAGATACAACGTGAACGCATACAGGAGCAGCAAGCCCGGCAACAGTGGCAGCAAGATCAACAAGCAATCAAGGAACGGCTCGCCGCCGCCGATCTGCGCGGAGCACTCCAGGCAACCCTACGTGCCTATAAGCTTACCCGCCAGATGCCGGAGATATTCCGCCAGTTCCAGGGAGCGAGTAGCCACCTGGCGCGCACGCTACAGGCACTTGTACAAGTGCAACCCCTGCTGCTCCAGGGCGACTATCAGGCCGCGCAGCAGATATGCGTGCCGGATGCTCCGCTAGAGGCACGCACTCTGGCGGCTTTAACCGGCGCAGTCCAGGAGCTCATCAGGCAGGGAGTCGCCTTGAGACAGGCGACCAGGCTCACTGATCTCCATACG
Organism: Chloroflexaceae bacterium; assembly: GCA_034437035.1. Classification (GTDB taxonomy): domain Bacteria; phylum Chloroflexota; class Chloroflexia; order Chloroflexales; family Chloroflexaceae; genus CAKZQX01. Next base: position 19,768 of record DAOTUI010000016.1, on the reverse strand, counting down.
ATCCTGCGTGTCGCGCTCAAGCAGATGCGCGATCCTGACCTGCCGCCAGGAGCAGATAGGCTGTGGCGTGTCCTGCACAGTGAAACACTAGCGCGGCTGGAGCAGGGGCTGATCACACTGCTGGAAAAGCAGCCGGTTGATCAACGGCTGCTACCGGCCTGCGCCCAGATGATTGCAATGCTGATCGAGGAAGTCGACCCTGTCACACGCCCCGATCTCAAATATGCCCATGTGCTGCTGCAGTATCACCAGGAACGCCGACAGCATGTCGCGCTCGAACAGCAGCAGGCGGAAATGCAGAAGCAACAGGTAGCGCAGTTACAGGCACTGGAAGACACAACCAGCTTGCTGGAAGAACGCCTGGTTGCGGTACAAACAGAACAGGCCTCCACGCTTAACCAACTCCATGCACTGGCGCAGCGAGTGGACCAGATGACCCAATCTCTGACGATTGCAGCACACGGACTACCGGAACAGCCGGAATGCGTTCCGCTGGCAGTCCAATTTTCCATTGATATCGCTCATAACACAGACAAGGATAACACCCTGGAAAACCTGCTATTTTCACCAGAACATATCGCACAGCCCGAGCAAGCACCTGCCGCAACCCGGGCGGTTCTTCATAATCCAGGCACCTGGCTGTCGCGTGTTAGCACCTGGCTGAAACGAAGACGAGATGTTGCACCAGCAACCGCAGATGCATCTACACCGACCTCAAACCGGAATGAGGAGATACAATGAACAGCATCGAATACCAGAAAAATGAACTGGAAGCGCTGCTAAGCAAGTATGCAAGTGAGCGTGACCCTGCCCAAAAAGCAGTGCTGTCCCAACAGGCAGAAGACTGCTTTGAGCACTTTCGACGACTGCCCGGCGTCTCCGCGGAGGAGGTCAAGTGGCTGCAGTCGCGGTTGGAACGCAATCTCCGGGCTCAGACACGACACGACTCAGCCACTTTCACCACCACGCCGACACCGTCGGCGTCATCCGGAGGATTGCCCAGGTTGGGAGTTGTGACTCCGCGCGAAGCGACCAGTAGTTCTCCCCCGGTCGTATCCGACCCATCCGACCCGGAAGTGGCTGCCCGGGCCTTTGCCGCCATAGTTGAGATGATTCCGCAGGAGCTGCCCTATGCCAACCTGGAACAGATCCAGGAGGGGCGGTTTGGTGTCGGCTTTCGCGCCACCGAGTCTGACACTGGGGACGCGGTCGTAATCAAGCTACCCGCCGCCAGTGGCTGGCCCACCCGCTTCGTGCAGTGCGCCGAGGCCCTGCGTACCGAGGCGGATATGCTTGATACGGTCACTGCCTTCCTACCAGACCCCGACCCACGTACCTGCGCCCGCGTGATCACCCAGCTTGATAGCAGCGACCTGACGGTACCCGACTGGCCCCACCCGGTGCCCTACAGCATCCAGTCCTTTGCCCGGGGCACCCGCCTCTGGCGCAGTGGCTTGTTACCCATGCGCGGCGATCAGGAGCGCGCGGGTGTGCTGCTGCTTACCCAGATTACCGGCCTGGTGCAGTGTCTCTATGCTCACGACCTGGCCCACCGCGACCTCAAGCCCGATGCGCTCTTCTGGGACGATACGGCGGACCTGGTCGAGGTGATTGACTGGAATAGTGCAAAGGAACCAACTGCGGACGATATTGCCCGTGAGTTCAATCTGAGCCTGACCAGCCTGGTGTGTGAGGTCTTTCTGGGTGTCGCCGAACCAACCGCCTCCCCATCCGGCATCGGCTACAGCCTCTTCACCGAGGCCCGTGGACGCGGGTTGAGCCGGGGGGTGCGCCTGCTCCTGGCCCGCCTGCTCGATCCACACTTTAGCAGCCACGCGATTCGCGACCTGGCTGGCCTGCACACGGCCCTGACCGAGTTGACCGACGCCTGGCTGGATACTGAACAGACCGCCCTGCCGCCGTTGAAGGCAACCACCCCGGAAGCGCTCGCGGCGCGCCTGACCCGCGCCGCCATCGCCCTCCTCCAACCGGATGCCCGGGCTACCCCGGTAGAGCGCCAGACCTGGTATCGCCAGGCACTGGCACAGGCCGAACAGGAAGTGCAGAAGACCTTGAGCCTTGTGCTGCAATATCCCGCTCACCTGCGGGCGCAATGGGGCAAGGTCGCCGACCTGGCTCTCTGGTTGCCGGACATCTGGCCGCTGATCTGGACACTGCCGCTGGCGCGGGCCTGGTTTGCCCACATACCTGCAGACCGCGATGCGGAGTTGACCAGTATCTTGCACCCCCTGCTGGGGCGGCGCTGGGACGCCCTGCGCGCCGCCATCACGCCGCTCCGCCCGACCGTAGCGGCCGACATCCAGGCACACCTGGACCGGCTCGAACGGCTCGTTACCGTGCAGCAGCAGGTGAGTAACGTAGAAACGCTGTTGAAACAGACACCCCCGAACTATACCGAGGCGTTGCGCACATTGACTCCACTCCTGGAGGCGCTCCCGCTGGAGGTGCGCCTGCTGGAACTCGAGCGCCAGATCATGGCCGGGATGCAGGCAAACGCAGCAGTAACCCGGCTACAGGACGAGGTGGCCGTCTGCCGCGCTGCGCGGCCGGGGCTGGCGCTCCAGCGCCGCTTACTGGCTGCCCTGGAGCAGTTGCAGCAGGCGGGCTATCCCGACCCGGAAACCGCAGAGCAACACCAACTGGTTGCCCTGCTTGATCAGGCTGAGCAGGCCTATCGGGCCGCACAGACTGCCCGACAGGACGGGGACTGGCCCCGAGTGCAGCAGCACCTGGCGCTCTGGCAGGCGCATGCCCAACTCCAGGCATATGCCCCTGATCTGGACACCGCATTGAAGAACCTGCTCGACGAAGCCAACTGGCACATCCAAAACCAGCCGCAAATCTGGTGTGCCGGTCAGCAGGCAGCGAGCATGAAACAGGCCGCGCAACTCCCCCAACAAATTGAAGCATTGTTGAAAGAAGGTGACCTGGACGGGGCGCTTGCACTGGCAACGGACCCGCAGACCCCTCGTTCCCTAAACACAAATACGGAACAGGAGGAACTGGGCAGAACGCTCCAGGCCGTGCATACCTGGCTGCATGCCCAGGCGCAGGGGCAGTTCACACCCGGCGAGCGTCTCACCCTACCCAGTACCATCACATTGCCGACAGTGGCTCGGCTGGTTAACCAGGCAGATGAAATCGAACGCCAGGCCGGGCGCATGGAACCGACAGCGAATTCGGAGATGCTACGCGACATCTGGCTGCGTGCCCAGACCGGGGCGGAGGACCAGGAACTGCCCGTGCTGGTGCGAAGTGACTGGCAGGCTCTGCGCGACCAGGCGCTGGACCGGTTGGAGCGGCAAAAGACTCATGATCAGACGACGCTGGAGGCACGACTGGCAGGAATCAGTACCAAACTTGAGGGAATGGACACAAAACTTACCAATCTGGAGCAGAAGCTTGTTGCGGCTGCCCTGGCGCAGTCGGATTCGGTTACGCCGATTTCGCAGGATGCCATATCAGATGAAACTGAGAAGACCGGAACCACTCCTATCGAACCGGGGCCGTCAACTGCTACTGCTACGCCACCAGAGTCGCCTTCGGTGTCTACAACTATGGCTTCGAACAACCGTGAAGAACAGCAAGATCTGCGTAGCACACCTGATGCGATCACTCAGGATGGGCAGGAATCCACTGCCACCCCAGTGTATGGGAAGCAGCGGATTGCGCCGAAAGATCCCTTATCAGGCACTGCCGCTGATCCAACCGTACTGCCGCCACCTGATAACCCAGCACATAGATCATCACCGCGGGGATATCGTACTCCGGGGAAGATAAAGCCGCGCCAACAAATCATCGCGCTGCTGGTTGGCATTGTACTTATTCTCGGGATTTTCGTTACCATCGGTATCGGTATCATGAACCGTAACCGGTCCGCAACCACTGCACCCACGCCGGTTGCAAGCGCGACACCTAGTGCAATGCCGACTGAAGCTGCAGGGAACCAGGACTCTGAGACAGGCGCTGCACCAGGAGTGCCGGGTGAGACAGCCGCGCCGGCGGAAGTGCTCACGCCTACGCTCACCTCAACGCTGCAAGTGTCACCCACCGACGTGATCACCGGGGTGAACAGACCGATCACGCTCTCATCCTCGGTCGATCTGCGCGCGATCCAGGCGGCCAGCCTGATCATTGGGGCAGAGACGATACCACTCCCGGCACCCCAACCCGGGACGATTCCCAATGAGTTCAGCGTCACCCTGCCGCTGACCCTGTCAACCCGCCTGCCCCAACCGGTTACGCTGCCCATGCCCAACGTTAAACTCGACCTTGGCGCATCTATGCCGCCGGTCATCCTGACGCTCGGCAACCCCGGGCTAATCGTGACAGTGCAGGGGGCTGATGTAAATGTGCGTGATGCGCAAGAGCCAACCCTCATTAACAGGGGGTTGGCAGTTGAAGCAGGTGTCTATCTCTGGAAGGAGCTTGATACGGAAAAACGAGGCCGGAATACGGATACTGTCTTGCCTAGTCTGCCCACCTCAACACCTGCGGAGGGTGAGACTGAAGCGGTGCTCACGGAGACACCTCCACCTGAACCGGCGGAGTTTGTCCTCCTGAACAACGGCGACCAGGTGGAGATCCTGGAGGTTAAAGATGATCACTACTTGATCAAAGTCGTAACTAATAATGCAGATAGTGACTCACCGACCGTAGTCGGGAAGCAGGGCTGGGTCTTGCGTACGATTGTGGATGGGCCGGCGCAATAGCCAGAACCGGTCGGCAGCAACCGGCGTGGTCGGCAGGATCGCGTCGGCACACAACCAGGCGTGACTTCCTTGTCGGAACAGGCAGTATCCTTCCGGATCCGAGCATGTATGATGGAGATATAACAGAATGGCTACAAGTAATATCGAATACCTGGAAGATCTCTTCAACCAGCGGCGTTACGCCGAGGTCATGCAGCGGATCGCTGCTGCCGAAACCGATCCGGAGTTAGGCGCGCTACGAGCCGATGCCCAGGACTATTTTAAGGCCGGGATGAATCGCATCAGCGAAATCTACCGCGATATCTGCGGCACTACCCCCCCGACTGTTCAGCAGGAGGAAATGTTGCGCATGCGCTATGACCAGGATGTCGGCGCAATCTTTGAACCGCTGGAGGCAGAAACGTATGCATGCGCGCTCCTCAGGGATGCCGTAACCCTTGAAAACCAGCGCGCTGAACACACCGACATATTGGTCAGGGTCTATGCTGCCGGCACACTGCCGATTAACGCACCTGATCTGGAACATCAGATTGCGCAGGAACGCACCCGCCTGGAGGGTAGTCCGGGTAACGCCCATATCCCGGGTAATGGGCAGCCTGGTACTGCACAGACTACGACTGTCCTGCTGCCGGAGACAGCCCGTGATCGGGCGCGAGCACAGGCATCTGACGGAGTAGCACCGCTACAAAAAGAACTGGAGGCGCTGCTGGACCGTCCGCCGCGTGACTGGCTCTGTAACGAAGCCGGCTATGAGCAGCAGTTCCAGCACCTGCGCACGCGGCTCCAGGCCATGCCGGGGGATCACGCTGCCATGCTCCAGCGGATCGACAACCGCTACAACCAGCAAAAGAATAACCTGAAACCACTCAAAGATAAGCTGGATCAACTTGCCGGTGCCGCCGACAAAGATCTCTATCTATTGCTCCTGGGCCTGGAAGAGCAGTTGGGATCAGACTATCCCGACCTGGCTCCTTACCAGGAGCGCCGGGATGTTTACCTGGAACGCTTCCAGCAAACCCTGAACGGATTTGCCGCCGAACTCCGCCAACCCCAGGCTGATCTGGAGGCACTGCAGCAACGCCTCAACATTCACCATCAACCGGCCGAAAAATCTCCATTCAAAGGACTATTCGATAAGCTACAGCAGCAACTCGCTGCCCGCCAGAACCAGGTCACCTCCTTCAATACCTTGCTGCAAAAGTCGATTCGTGACTGGTTAAAACCCTCATCAAAGCTGCATGACCAGGCGAACAAACTGCTGACTGCTATCGCAACGGATCTGGATGCCGACAGCGCCCTGGTGAAAGATCTACGCAGCCGGTTTAACCAGCGTGTCGCCGAGTATCGTGATGTGCATGCCCGACTGCAAGGACTGGATAACCTGGAGGGGCCGGCGCTGATCAAGGAACTGGCCGGTCTGGAAGAGCTGCTTGGTGCAAAATACTCGGCGCTGCGTAACCACCAGCAGCGCCGCACCCAGTATGAAGCGGAACAGCAGCGCCGGCAGGAAGCGGCACAACGTGAAGCGCGGTGGATGGAGATCCGTCACCTGCGCACTGAGTTTGATACCGCCCTTAAAAGTTATCGCTCCACAGCCGAGACATTTAACACATTGCGGGAGAAAGCGCGGACAGCCAGCCAGGATATTTCTATGGATCTGGAAGAACATCCCTTCAATCCGGAGATATTCGCTTACTATGATCTGCTCTGCGCTGACTACCTCTCGAACCTGGAGAATGAAGCAACTGTTGCCGCCCGTACTGCAGCGAATATGGGCGACTTGATCAGCGCAGTCAGAATCCTAGAAAATAACCTCGTTGAGGCACAGAAAAGCGATAATGACCGTGATAAAGGGCTGGCCCAGCACGCACTCGATAAAACGATCAAAGAGCTGATCGAACAAACGGAACAAGAGATTGGTAAGGCACTGGTTGAGGCCCGTGCGCTGCTGGCAGACTATAACTACGCAGCAGCCCTCAACAATCTGAACATCCAGCAGACCAATCTGGAACGGGCCCGCCAGACCCTGAACGTTCCAATTACCATCGACGAAACACTGCTCAGGGAGCTTGACACGGAAATTGCAAACGCAAAGGCCCTGGAGCAACTGGGACAAGAGGCCGATGAACTGGAACAACAGGCCAGGGAGACCGCGCCTGAAGCCGGCGAAACGCCGGATTACCCCCGGGCGATTACCCTGCTCCAGCAGGCCGGCAGCAAAGCTATCTGGCGCAAAGCTGCCCTGGATGAAGTGATCGGCACATTTCGTCGGCGGCAGGATAAATTTGTCGTACAGTGTATCGCGCGGGCAGATACCGAGACACGGATGGAGAATTATCCTGCGGCCGCGGAGTGGCTGCAACGCGCCGACAAGAATGCCGTAACGGAGGAGCAGCGCCGGCAAATCAACGAGCAGCATACCACCATCCATGCCCAGCAGAAGAATGTCGAACGCCACGACCAGATTAGAATCGCGTTGCAAACAATCATCGATGAAGGCCGCAAGGGGGAAAACATCGAGCAACTGCGACCGCGGATTGCGAAGTATCGCACCGAGATTGGTACCCGCGATCAACCAAAGTTTGACGACACGCGCTGGGCGGAACTGGACGACTATCTGCGCCAGGCCGAGGGGCAGATCAAGGCCTGGCAGGAGTATATGACGCTACGCAGCCAGGCCGAGGCAGCCGCGATCAGTGGTGACACCAAACAGGTTGATAAAACGATCCGGCAGATGAGCGCTATGAGCGCCTATACCTTCCTGCCGATTCAACATGATACGGCGCTGATACGCAGCATGGCCGGCATCGGTGAACGGGCCGAACGGGTGCGTGCCCTGCTACGCGAGGTACGCGATAAATTTCAGCAGGATGAGCATACGATTACGGTCGAAGATATTGACCGTGCCGTTCGTAACAGCAGCGACTTTACTGAGGATACATATACCGACATCATACGGGATCGCCACTTTCTTATAGAAAAGCGACCACTCTATGCAGCGCGCGCCGCATTGAAGGGCTATATTGAAGATGGTCTATTTGATCAGGTCGAACCGACTATTATCGCATTATCGCAGGATCTTCAGGATGATGCAACCATCCGGACATATAAACGGGAGGCCGCGAGGCAAATTGCTGAACGGGAGTTTCAAACAGCACTGGGCAAACATCTTAATGATCTAAAAGGTATATTTGAATATGCTCTGAGTGATCCACAGCGATTTCAGGAGAAAATACATAACCTGACCCGATTTGCAGATGAGGCTGCACCAGATCTACGAAAAACTGAACCCAAACTGGATACCAGGGCAATTGCCCAACTGAACGACCTGGCCGAGAGATTATTAGCCAATCAGAGACAACGCGAACAGAAAGACTTTGATCATGCACTGACAAGTCTGGATGCTATCCTAGCCATGTTGCCCGACTCAGATGCAGACACCAACAAGGAATTGGCTTGCTACAGCCATGAAATCGGCGGTCTCAGAACTAATATTGAAAAGGCAAAGGAGAAAATCGAAGAGTATGATAAAGCACACCGAACTATTGTTAGTGAAGTAGATAGTTTAATCAAGGACTACCGGGCGGCTATTTCTGGTCCATCACAATGTTTTAATGCGGATGCCTTGAATGGCATTATTATCCGGATGGGACAACTTCAGGATACCACGACTCAGGATCCACGGATTGACACCGCGCTGGTACGCCTGCGCGAGATTATCCGGCTCCTGGAAGAGGTGGATAGCACCTTCAGCATGGTGCTCAGCGGCAAAGACCATCAGGACGATGATCCCGATCACTCCATCCCTTCGCCTAACGACTCTCCACGCGTAACCCGCATTACGCAGCGTCTCGCGGAGGCGCGCCGCCAGTCCGATGCTATCAAACAACCCGGTGGAGGTGCCGAGGACTGGCCCGGTATCCGGAAATATCCGCCCTACCAGATCTTGAATAATCTGCAAGACGTTGCCGCAACCCTGGATGCGGCCGATAGGTGGCTCCAGCAGACCGACAGCCTTCCACCGGAAACGTCAAAGCTGAAAAAACTGCGTGTCACCGGAAAAGATCTGGTGGACAGGCTCGATAAAGCTACACAAACGGTACAAAACGAGATTGAACAACACCGGCAGGTAGCGCCCAACATCCTTGCTCAACTCGCGTTGATACTGGCAAGCTGCGAAGAGAAGCGCCTGAAGATCCACAAGTGGGTTGTTGACCAGATAGATCCCGGTCTAAAACAGCAGCAACAGCAACATAAACTGACCCGGACACTGGTCCTCGTCACACTGGCACTGGCGGCGATCTTTGGGGCTATCTGGTATGTTCCAACCCTGGAACCTATGAAAAACAATGCCATCGCGCTGGTGATGGGGACACCGACACCCACACCGATCTTTACGGCCACACCGACACTGGTGCCGGGAGCTACCGCAGTCCCACCAACCTGGACACCGGTCGTTGTGACCGCCACACCAGTACCACCACCTACACCGGTCGCACCACAGGCCGGAGTGATCATCTTTCCGGGGCGGGCCTGGACCTACAGCCAACCCGCGCTCGGTGCCGAGCGGCGTGCATATATCGAGGGTGGCCTCAGCATTGATATAACCGGGTTTACCGATGACTCGGAAGGTTCCCGCTGGTACCGAATCAATGCAGCCGCTGCCGGCCTGAATAATGTCTGGGTGTTGCAGCAGATAGTTTATGAACAGGATCGCCAGCCCCGGGAGACCGTGCGTCTCCTTGACAACAACGGGTTGAATGAAGCACTCTTTATCCCATTCGATCAGGCAATGCAGTAGTATGATGTTCAAATCATTTGCCAGACTACCTGATAGGGCGCAGATCATTCTCGCTGCGTCAAGGACAGAATTACCATTACTGTGCATGATACTCTGCTTCCTGCTCATCATCTGGTTCTGCCTGGTTTGGAGTAGACCAGGCCCGGCAGAACTGCATGTATCGTTGCAGTCCCGCACAGTGCTAGAGGGGAGCGGGTTGCTGCCGGCCGCACTGGCGTTGCCCCGCACGGGTGCGGCATACATTGCCTATTTCAGCGGCGCGCCGGACTATACCATTCGTCTGGCGCAACCGGAACAGCCAGTGGAGATCGTTGGCATAGCGGGCAACCGGCAGCGTACCGAGGTAACGCTCAGTCTCGCACTTACGTCCGCCGATCACCCCGGTATCGCCTACGTTGATGATCGTACCGGCGACTTGATCTATGCCGAGCGGCAGGCCACTGGTTGGATCACCCAGACTATTGATACGGGGGGGCAGGTGGGGCACTTTGCCTCCCTGGACTATGACCATCAGGGCCAGCCCCATATCAGCTATTTTGACAATAGCCGCAACGACATCAAGTATGCCCGACGCGGCACACAGGGCTGGCAAATTGAGACCATTGATGCCAGTGGACAGCCCGGCTTTCACATTCCGGCCGGCTTTACCCAACTGGTGCTCAGGTGTGAACCGGATCAACCAACGTGTCGTACCAGCCGGCCCCACGTGGCCTATCTTGCCTACCGCTACAAACCCTACGACGGTGAGTTGCGCTATGCCGTGCGCTACGATCAGGGCTGGCGGATCGAAACCGTGGATGCAACCAGCGGTGCCGGCGGCTTTCCCGCCCTGGCGCTCGATCACGAGGGTCAACCCTGGATCAGCTATTACCGGCTCAGTACATGGGATTTTAATCAAGGGGAACTCCGCGTCGCCCAGCGCCAGGGGCAGCGCTGGCAGATCGATGTGGTTGACCGGCATGACAATGCCGGTCGCTACAACGCGCTGGCGCTCACAACGGATGGGCGACCCGTGGTGGCTTACTATGCCGCAGTACCGGGGGATCTACGGCTGGCATGGTGGGATACAACCTGGCATACAAACACACTCATACACGAAGGAAACGTTGGGGGATGGATTACGTTGGCCCTGGATAGTCAGGACATGGCACACCTGACCTATGCTGATGTCGGGTCACACCAGACCTACTATGCCACACTGGACATGTCTACGCAATAAAGAGGAGGGATGTTATGCGTTATCGGTCGTTCTGGATAGCTCTACCCGTCGGTCTGGCACTGTTCGCCCTCTGGTTCATCATGCATTCGGCCCAACCCTGTTTTGCCTGCACCACCCAGCCACCCACCAGTTGTACCTCCAATCTGTCGGCAATGACGGTGCGCCAGAATGATGAACGGAAAGCCTGGTGGGATTTTTTGGATAAACGCGAAGAGCAGACGCTTAATGTCTATCTGGGCCTGAATTATGTGAATGGTACAACCCCCATGTCTGGCACCTATGAGATCAGTGTTGATGACCCGATCCTGGATCCAGTTATTGAGCCGAAACAGGTAACATTTGTACTCCAGCCTGCGGGAGAACGGGGCTCCTTTGATACCCAGGAAATTACAATTCCTTATGGCACCATTACCGCAACGAAAGATCTGAATATCACAGCAACACTGATGGACACAAATGGTGCCTGCGATCTGCCACCCAATCTGACCAGTACGGTACGTATAAACCCGACCGGCCCGACCGTCTGGCCAGTAGTACCGCGCACATGTCCGGTAGCGGGCGAAAAGGCGAATCTGATCTTTGGGTTGCGCAATCCATCCGATACCCCCCAGACTTACAACGTTGTCGCCCGCGCGGTCAATCCCTATGGTGGGACTGATTCTGATCTGTTTAATCTCAATGGACAGGGAGATACGGCGAACCTGGGACCATTCACATTAGGGCCGGGTAAGACTGAGCAGATCAAACTGGACTGTGAAACCTTTGGCTACTGCATGACCAGTGGCGAAAATCGCGTCGGGTTGGAAGTAACGCCGGCAGTGAATAGCGAACAATTTACTACCGCAGAGGCATGGTCAAATGTTACCATTAGCGACCCAAATACCCCCTGCCCGGTCGTAAAAGACTGGTGGTTCTTGATGCCCCCGCTGGTGCTGGCGGCAATCATTGGCGCGATTGCGCTACCGTTACTGCTGGGGAGCGTATTTGCAGCCTACAAGCTGTTCTATACGCCACCCCCGCCACCAATCCGGTTACCGCCTGAGGAGCAAAGGCCACCCGATAACCGCCGTCCACCCGGAAGTGATACTGGTGAGCAGGGTGTTACCCCAAAAGGACCACGACCACCTGAGCCGAAAGATGATTCTCCCGGCTCAGGTGGTGCCGGGTCAAGACGCTAAAACTATGCCACACCAGAGCCACATTGCCATCATCGGCGACGGCGTAGGCGCACTCATCTGCTTTGCCGTGCTGCGCCAGGCGGGTTTCCCGGCCGCGGCGATCACTGTTTATGGTGATCGCCCGCACCCCCTGGATCATCTGGCCGGGTATGCGCATGCCATCCGGCAGCAGCGGATGCGCTCGGAGAGTAGCGGGCACCTGCTACCCCTGGATTTCCCCGGGCTGGCCATGGTTGCGGCCTGGCAGCAGCGTTCACTCTGGCCGCTTCTGGTCTCGCTCATTGATGCCTACAACCCGGAACTGGATCTGCTGATTGCACAGAGTAACAGGCTGGTGGAACGCTGCGGGTTTTTGCAGCGGAAGCGAACAGCCCGGATCGAGCGCATCCGGCGGAGCAACCAGTTAAATGGCTCCTTTGTTCTCTGCGATATATCTGGTGAGATATGCGGAACAGCCCGCCATATCATCCTGGCACTGGGACATCCCGGCCTGGCCTGGCCACCAGCAGTGCAACCCGAACCTGCACTTCCCAGTGTAACCCATGCCTACCAGAGATGGCACGTACAACCCGGCGACCATGTTGTGGTTGTAGGCAGTGGTATGGCGGCGGTACATACCTGGATCGCTGCCCTCAACGGCGGAGCCCATGTCACCGCGCTGCACCGCCATCCGCTCCGGCGGCAGCGCCTCAATGCACCCCGCTGTGCCTTCAGCACGGCCGGAATTGAAGCCTACCGGCAGATGCCTCCCGCCCAGCGTGTTGCCTATCTCCGGCAGACCCGGCAGGCTACCTTTCCGCGTCGCTGGGGCTGGGAGTGGCACCTGTACCGCGCGCAACAGCAGGGTCGCCTGGCAACCAGAATGGTTGAACTTGCAAGTGTGCAACTCGGTACCGGTACAGCACCACGATTAGAACTTCAGCTCACCGACAGCACCGGCTTATCTGCTGACCAGTTGATCTGTGCAACCGGGTTTCAGACCGATGCACTGGCCCATCCGTTGATTCGCCAGATGGTCACGGACTACCAGATTCCAATCGGAGAGGGCATGCTGCTTCCGGAGGATGATTTTACGCTTACGCCGCTCAGCCGGCCAGACAGTTGCTGTGCTGTGATCGGCTCGCTGGCACGCTGGACGCTGCCGGTCGCAGATACTTTTGTAGGAATGAAATATGCGGCGCGCCGTATTGCGCTCAAGCCAGAAGGGAAGACCTGTTTATGAACCAGCCGCGTCACTATCCAGCCTCATATACTTTCCTGTCAGGTCACCGCTTACTGCGCATCATGGCCCTCGTCTGGACTGTGCTGCTTATACAAGCCCCGGCTCCCCGTAGCCATGCGTCATCCGATAGGCCAGACGCATGGAGCCCAGAAATCGCACCGGCGATACCGGCAGCAGGTATGGCGACTGCACAGAGCGACATTGCCGTACCCATGGCCTTTCAGGGCGTGTGGAGTGGAACACTGGCGCTGAACCCAGATAACACATTACAGGTGTTAATGACCCTGACAAAAGGTTCGGTTGACCATGTCGTGGGGATGATCGCCTTCAGTAGCGCAGCCGGTGGCTGTGTTGAGGCAATGCAGTTGCAGGCAGTTACTAACAACGCGATCACCCTGAAAACAGATGTACAATCCGGTGCATACTTTGGCGAATGTATTGCCTCCGACTACCGCCTGACCCTGTCTGCTGATGGCACCCTGCGCTATGAAGAGTTTATCAATAATGTGCAACGAGCCAGTACAAACCTGACTCGCATCAATGCGGCAACTACAGCAACGCATGCTGCTCTATCGGGTATCTGGCGGGGAGCAGTACTCATTGACGGTGAGCGTGTTCCAGTCTTACTTGCTCTGGCAAACGGCAGTCCGGGAAATATTGCCGGAACCATAGCATTTGATGGTGATACCCTCTGTATTGAGGCCATGGAGTTGCAAAATTCCACAGACAAAACTGCTGATCTGACTACCGCTGCCTTTGCCGGAACATGTGTACCCTCATTGTATGAATTACGCCTGGATACCGATGGCACACTCATCTATGAGGCGTTTATCGATGAAGCGTTATCCGGCACTGGTTCGCTGACGAATATTGGTGTCGCGTTTTCTATTGCAGGGCGCATTACCGACGCCAATAACCGGCCCATTGCAGATGTCATTATCTATGATGATGCGGGACACACGGCAGTCAGTTTGCGCGACGGTACCTATACCTTTGCAGGATTGGCACCGGGCAGGTATACCCTCATTCCATTCAAGAGCGGACAAACCTTCACGCCGGAGTCACTGGTCATCGATGTACCACCCGACAGTACCGATCAGAACTTCACCATTGGTACAGTTAATGATATCTCCCGCACAATTGATGTCACCATCTCACTCTATGATAATCCTACAACCCCGGCGGCGCGCAACCCATATGAACAGGCGATTGGCTTTTTTGCCGATGGGGTATTTGAAGCCTCAAATGGTGCGCATACCCTGGGACAGGTAACCATCTACACCAACGGCGCTTTTGCCGATCGGTCCCATATTCGTTGGGATACAAACACATGTCGCGCTTATGCTCAAATTTCCGGGTATGGACGTGAACAAACAGGAGCCCATGTCATGATGTGCGGGCCGCCGAACTGGCAGGGCTATGCGGCTGCAGGCTATGTTCTGGCTCATGAATGGGGCCACTATTACTACTCTCTCTATGATGAATATCGTGAGAAGGGACGACCATGCGATTATTTATATAATCCCGGTCGGCCATGCAATGATGATACGCCCGTAGCTAATTCGATCATGCATAACCAGTATCGAGCAGTGGATGGCGACTATACCTGGCTCAATTTTTCCACACCACGCAATAGTACCCGAAATACGGCGCAATATCGGGTCTATGGCGCAAGTGCCTGGGAAACCCTGGCCCGCCCACCGTCTATGGACCCGCGCAGCGGACACCTGCGCGCATCTCCAGAGCGTCTCTACTACCCAGAACTGGCAGATGTTGCTCCTGGCTCCGGACAGAACTCGGTTATTGATCTGACCACAAACCACATCGCACGGGATAATCTTGCCATTACCTGGGGAGGTGGTTTTTCCTCAGGTGCAGCATTACCCGACAACCGCCTTGCGATGATCGGGACGGACGCTACTGCCGGCATACCGGTTGCCCAGGCAATCGAGCCAGAGGCGGATACGATTCACCACATTGTGATCGACATTTCTGCGGGTATGGTGGCAGATAACAAACTGGACGATGTCAAACGCGCAGCACAGTGGCTGGTTGATCAGGCGGTCATTGGGCGTGATGCGGTTGGTATCACAACGTTTGATGACGAAGTCACAATCGTACAGCCGGTCACCTTGATTGACAGTGCCGACACCCGCGACATGCTCAAGCAGCAACTTGATGCCATCCAGCCAGGACGGATTGATGCGGCCACAGGTGAGGCAGCACGACAGGCTTTGCAAGAGCTACTCCGGTTCTCTTCCAGCACCAACGGTGATATGACAAACCGGCACATTTATCTTATCGCTGGCAGTCCATCACGCCAGGGTGTGCCGCCCCTGGCGATCCCCGGAGAATATACGGCTGCAGGTATCCCACTCCATACCATCGGGTATGGAGTTGACGCCACGACCTCCAGGGTACTGGAAGCCGTGGCAGGCGAAACACAAGGAACATACCATGTTGTCCCTGTGCCAGACAACGGAAACCGCGATGAGGCGATAGCGGAGTTGATCGCGGCACTGGAAGATATTCACCAGGTTTCCAAGGCGATCATCACCACAGATGTTAGTATTGGCACTATATCAGTACCGGCATCCGCAAGTAGTACGTTCCCAATAGTCGTTGACTCAACTCTGGATACCATCGAGATCACCATCACCTATCCCACGGCTACAGCAGTGGACCTGCAACTGAGTGATCCGGCGGGGACGCAGGCAGATGCAGCGACCTGTACTACGGTAGGGACATCCACAACCTGCCTGTTCCGAATAAATAAACCAGCTTTGCAAGTGGGTTCCTGGACATTACAGGCAACTGCCGGCACAACTCCGGTCAGACTGGAATATCGGGTAATTGGTCTGGTCCAGGGAAAACCCACCTTTACAGCCAGTATTGAAGCACTGAATGGGAATACCATCAGGTATCCTGACCCGCTGGTGTTGCGCGCACTGGTGCAAAAAGAATTGCCTATATCCGGGGCTACTGTTACCGCCACCGTTACGCTACCAGATGGTACGGTTCAACCCGTGATACTCCACGATGATGGTACAACACCAGATCGGGAAGCCGATGATGGCGCGTATTCAGCCATTCTGGACTATGCCCAGGATGGGGTATATACCATCAAGGTTCAATTTGACAACAGCACAGGTACTGCCGAGGAAACTAATCGTGGGGTTGCTTTTGCTCCCGATGATGGCGAAACAGATATTCCTGATCCTACGCCAGTCGGAGAAAATTTTATGCGGGTTGCACAAACCCGTGTACAGGTAACTGGGGTTCGCGCAGATGATCATGGAAACACACCCCAGGCCGCAACGCATCTGTTTGCCGATAATACTGACATCCCCGGCAGAATTGATTGGGCAGGCGATAAAGATGTATTTAGCATTCCTGCTGTTGCTGATGGACAAATAGCTGTGCGCATTAGTTCACTGGCATTAGATATGCAACCAGGATTGCGGCTATTCGCCGGCGATGGCAGCACAATCCTTAAGGAGGTCGAACTTGTTCCCGATGAGCAAGAATATATTTACACGCTCCAATCTGTCAACGCAGGGAACATCCTATATGTAGAAGTATCACACCTTGATGAAACGATACCAACCGGCCGTTATGTTGTAAGTGCTGGCCCGGCACTTACACGCGAGATAGCACCGCTGCCCTGGTTCCTGATTGGAAGCATTGCCAGTGGTGTGCTACTCCTCAGCTTGACAGGCACATACCTGTTTACTCGTCGTTCCCGGCTATCCAGTGCCGGTGGCATAGATGATCGTGAGTCATCCGAGGTGACACGTCCGCACACTACACCTGATCGCAGACCATCTTCTGCATCTGATACGAATAGTGGTGCAACAACGAAAGATTGACAATCTGTATGTTACATATCTGGAAAATTAGCCTTTTCGCTATAGATAAAACATGGTGAAACAATGTGTTTTACCTTTATCGGTCGCATTCAGACGCGTCTGGTAACGCTGATTGGCCCACTGCTCCTGGCGTGGCTCTTTACGGCGGTCACACACAAGCCTGACTACTGGACACTCTTTGTGCTGATGGTATGTGTTGGACTGGCCCTCGATGTGGGGGTATATGGATGGGTCATTGGCTACCAACCCCGCTGGTTAACACTGGGACTGGCGGCAGTCGAGTTTATTATCCTTAAGTGGATTATGGAGTGGCCATATCCTTTTGAGATACGGTTGCGTACCCGGCAGGCATTGGAGCTATACCTGCTGGCCTGGATCGCGATCTGGCTGACACTACATGTAGTTCTGCCACTGCTCTGGCCGCGTTGGGTCGAAGATGGCGGTGAGTTTCGTCCGGCCTGGCGACGCAAAACAGCAACATTTTTCAAGTTTCCATACCGTCTGGAACAGCGACGGCGTGCCTACGGCAGGGCAATCCTGCTACTGGGCATAGCCGGGTTGCCCTGGCTTACGGCCTACTTGCTGACACCGGAAGGGTACCACTACACCGGCTTGTTACTGATGGAGTCAGGACATCTGCGGGCCCTGGCGCATGCCGCTACCGCTACGATCCCGGGTAGTCCGGAGTATTCAATTACCCAGGTAATCGGGTGGCTGGCCCACGCCGGGCGCTGGTCACTACTGCCGATGTACACACTGGCATTGGGCGTAACCGCATTTGCATGGGTATTAGGGTTCTATCTCTGGGCAACCAGCAGTTCCTTCCATCCGTTGCTGCTGATAGCCCCGGGCATAGCACCGGTTCTCTTGTTGCCACTACCCTGGCTATGCACTGCGGCGCTGATCATCTGGATAGCACTTCTCCTTCCCTGGCGCTGGTCCGGTCTAATATCGTTCCCGCACCAGCTTATACATCTACTGTTTGCGAGTACCCTGCTGATCTGGTGTCTGGCGTGGGGACGGATCGCCGCTGCACCACTGCTCTATGTCGATGAAGCCGCCTGGCAGGCTATGATCTGGCTCAATCAGAGCGTTCCTTCAGAAACCACCATCGCAGTACCAGCGCATATGCGAGATCTGGTTGCCGGCTTCAGTGGCCAGATAGCTGTAGGTGATGGTGAGGTGGCAGATCTTCAACTACGCTTCGGACCCGAATGTGAAACATTAGAGTCCCTGTTTCTCCATGGTACGAGTTGTATTATCGAGGAAAGACAATGAATTATCGTTCACGCCGGCGCAGACGTATGTTGCTGACCAGTGTGGTTGTGATTCTGGCAGGATTGATGCTGTTGTTGATTGGATGGTGGGTATGGCAATCCCAGGTGTTGAATGCTGCAAAAACCGCTACGTTAGCGCGAACAGCAATCATTGTAGCTCCACTGGATGGGATACCCGAACAGAGCCCTACTACCACAACGTTGCCTGTGCCGACTACACTACCTGCCCGGACTGAACAGCCCCTACCACTCCCGCAGCGTGACCCGATCCCGCTGGCGCTTGATGATACCTCAATTCAACAGGCCATGCTCGATGCCATTAACCGGGATCGTCAGAACAATGGACTCCAACCAGTTGACTGGGATACCACAGCGGCCTATGCCGGTGCCCTGCATGCGGCCGACATGGCCGCCAACAACTACTTTAGCCATTGGAACACGAGCGGGCATGGACCGGAATATCGCTACAACCAGGCTGGGGGGCATGACAGTGTTAGGGAGAATATCTTTACCTACAGCTATCGTTTTGATAATGGGCAACCCGCGCCGATCAATGACTTTGTGCCCATTGTACAAGCGGCTCAGGAAAGTTTGATGAATAGCCCAGGACATCGGGCGAATATTCTAGCACCCGAACATACGCATGTTGGTGTCGGTTTTGCCTACAATCCCCAGACAGGCAGCTTTTATCTGGCGCAAGAGTTTGTCAATCGCTATGTTGCAATGCAGCCATTACCACTCCATACCAATCTTGGAGAAGCACTACCTATCACCGGTACATTGTTACCAGAAGCCAGCAATCCCAGTATCAATCTGACATATCAACCCTTCCCCGAATCGATGGATCTTACCGTATTGAATACAACCGGTAGTTATCAACGCGATGCCGAGATCTACCAGGCGATCCCGCCTGATATTCGTTCCGATGGAACCTTTCAGGCCCAGGCCATGCTCGATTATCAGGGTCAGGTCGGACTATACAGTGTCCGCATCTGGGTCACCGTGCAGGGGCAGAGTGTCCTGGCAAGTGAGTGGTTGGTTGAAGTAGAGTAGATCGAGCAAGATGTGTAGATCATGAAAAGCGCAGTTATAGTCCGACTGCCCGTTAGAATATTGGCCATGCTCGTAGTACCACTGGTGGACTATAGTACCATAAGAGCACATAAGCGGATTTATTAAAGGATTGCTACTAATACCATAGAGAATACTTTCCGCAGGCCAGGTGCAAGATGCAAGACAACGAAGCAGACCAGCTTATCCGGGACATAGAGCTTTTTCTCCTGAGACCATTTTCGGACTTTCTAGGCGATGCGGAGTTCCGCATACTCTACAGAGAAGCGCTTCATCCCCTGTCATCCGATACCCCCCAATGAGAACATCCCAAAACGCAGGTGAACGTGCCTGCCGCATGCCCCAAACCGTTTCATGCGGTACCATGCCAGCCAGATTCGGCGTCTATTAGAAAGGAG
>DAOTUI010000015.1:0-5676 GCA_034437035.1 Chloroflexaceae bacterium | reverse complement strand
CCCAGACCCCATCCGCGGCGGGCCACCATCCGCACCTGCGCGGTGTCTGTTTGTTTATATGTCATGAGAGGCATCATGATGCGTCTCCTGGCTGGCTATACCCGCTGATCACCTGACAGGGGATGAAGTTAAAATCGTAAATTCCTACCGTTTTTCGCCAGACCTGACGACGTTCACGCACATCAAACTCCAATATCAAGGGGTACTGACGGTTATTCAAAATCACAAGCCTGTCACCTTTATCTGATGTAGCCTCAACCACACTGATATCAATACTACCCCCATTAACTCTCATCGGTATTATGTCTTTTTCCTCAAGAAATAACTCTACCGTCTGATCTTCTTCAACATCTCTATCAACAAGGTACACAGAGACACTTTCAGTGCTGAGGAGCTCATCAAACACTGCCCGCGAGAGAAAAGGCACGGTACCATATGCTATCCGACGGCTTTCTTCCATACCGGTAGATACCGATGATGTATTATACTCGATCTTTTCATCACTAAGTAAATCAACTATACGCTCACTTTCTCTGGGCTCATTTGCACCAATCCCCACAATGTCTTCAATACGTGAACCTTCCCTTAAACTACATGTTCTTGGTGAAGTAGTTAAACCAAATACGAATAGAAATATTGCCACTCCGATAAATGCCATCAAGATTATAACAGGATTAAACCGCACTCGTCGCGGTGTCGTTGGTGGTGATAAAACAATAGTCTTCTGCGATGCACTAGCAACTGCTCCTTGCTGAAGTGCTTTACGCATATCGGCAGCACTGGCATAACGATCTTCAGCACGGATTGCCATAGCCTTTTCTAACACATCACTAATAGCTTTGGGAACCTGCTGGTTAAGCTCATACGCAGGTGGTTGTGGATCAGGTTGTTTCCCGACAACTGCCGCTGCGCGCGTGGTTGCTCCTTGGGGTGCAGTGTTGGTTAGCAATTGATGCAGTGTTGCACCCAATGAGTACAGGTCACCACGTGCATCAGTGCTGAGTCCCTGAAACTGCTCAATTGGTGCATACTGTTCGGTATACCCGGAAATAAGTGTTCCCTGCGCGCCACGTGCCAGGCCAAAGTCAAGCAGGTAGAGCACACCATCCGGGGTCAGTTTGAGATTCTGCGGCTTGATGTCACGGTGAATAACGGGCGGATTCTGTCCATGCAGATAGTGCAGTGCATCAAGTAACCGCTCAGCCCAGGCAAACACCTCGTCGACTGGAAAGGAGCCCTGACGCTGGCTGAGAAGCGTGCCAAGATCGTCACCTTTGACAAACTCCATAACCAGAAACACCCCATCACTTTCCGTGAAATGGTCAGTAACTCTGGGGAGTGCATCATGCCGTAAACGGGCTAACAGGTGCGCTTCAGCCTCAAATGCACGACGCGTTTGCGCTGTCTGGGCAAATGTTTGCTTGACGGCAACAACCACATCTAGCCGGGTATCAACCGCTTGATAGACGTGCCCCATTCCGCCCTGCCCAATCTGACGGATAATGCGATAGCGTCCCTGTAGTGTTGTGCCCGATAGGAGCATCTCAACCTTCTCCAACCACGCGTTTATGTTTTAAGGCCCAATAAAATAGTAAAAGTAGAGTCAGTTAAGTATGCCTGTCAAAACCCCAATCGGTTCAAAGACATAGGAACATGCAAAATTATCAAGCTCATACGTTCGCCGCAAAACCTTGCGCCGCTCACGCACATCAAATAGTAGAATCAAGGGGTATTCGCGGTTATTTAAGATTTCAATCCGGTCCCCCTTGTCGGTAATAGCTTCAACTACTTCCAATCTAACAGTATCCCCATTGACCTTCATCGGAACCGTTCTAACCTCCCTGAGATACAATACCACAAACCGTCCTTCGTCCACATCCTGATCAATGAGTTGTACACTGACATCTTTTGTGCTTAATAATGTATCAAATACTTCACGTGAAAGGAAAGGTACCGTTCCATATGCTATCTGGACGTTTTCATTTATACCTTTAGAAGACCGAGTTTCTTTCCATACAATGCTATCAGATTCAATGGCTTCAACAGTTCTTATACTGTTTCGTTCTATAATAGACCCATTGTTTGTATCCTCAATGACGTCCCGAATTTCAGAACCTACCTGAATAACACATGTACTCACTGGTGGGTTTAACACAACAAAAAGCAGTACCAAAAAAACAAAACCCGAGCAACCAAGTGATAGCTTAACCCAGAGTGGCCAATTTATATTTGGTTGTCTTAAATAGTTAAACAAGACAATCGCAAGTGACATTATGAAATAAAGCACAACTGACTGCCATGGGCCAATGTTTGGCCAAAAGTATAAAATTACTATTTTGATGACCTCAACAGCGAAACTCACTACGATACTCTCTAGAAACATACTCACACGGTTCATAGTATCCTCCAGGTGCTCGCAACCGTTCTGCAAAGCGGTTGTTCCTGTCTCCTGCTTTTTTATACGACAAAGATTCTTTCGATGTTACATGGTAGGAATACAGGAAAAAAGCACGCTCCAACCAGTCAGTGGTTCGTCAGAGAGGGCACGCTGGTATCAGTGCGGCACCTTAAGGATATAACAGAGAGATGAACTTTTGTTAATGTACAGCGACACTTTTGCTATTATTATGCTGCATTGTCGCTACGTATCCAACTCGAACAAAGTCAGGTCACAAAACAAGTTGTGAACTAATTATCAGGAATTTGCTTCAACCGCCTGAAGGCGGCACGACGACACATGTAGGGTTGCTATACTTCCACTTCACATCCGCTCGACAATCCTCTGAGTCGCCTGACCCGCACCGTACAACACGGGGTGCTCATCTGGTGGCATAAATGACGCAACTGCTTCAAGAATGGACTGTATATTTGCCCCAACCAGACGGTTCCACCCGAGTGCAACCGTCTCAACCCACTCGGTTTCATCACGTAGCGTTAGGCATGGCACACGCAGCCAGTACGCCTCTTTCTGAATGCCACCCGAATCGGTCATAATTAAACGAGCCGACTGCTCGAGCATCACCATATCCAGGTAGCCTACGGGTTCGATAACGTGCAGGTTGGGCCGGTCCAGGGATATATTTAACTCAGCAATACGTTTTCGCGTGCGTGGATGGACAGGAAAGACTATCGGCTCGCTAGTCTCCAGGAAAGCAGCCAGAATACTCCGCAGTCGGTCTGGATCATCGGTATTCTCAGCGCGATGCACCGTCGCCAGCAGATAACCGCGCGGCGTCAGGCCCAGGCGGTTGAGCACATCCGAATGTAACGGAGCACGTTCAGCGGCCAACATCAGCACATCGGCCATAACATCCCCCACCAGATGCACACCCTGGGTAATCCCCTCAGCCACCAGGTTGTCAACCGCTGTCTGACTGGGACATAAGAGCAGGTCAGCGACATGATCCGTCACGACGCGATTAATCTCCTCAGGCATGGCCCGATTAAAGCTCCGCAGACCCGCCTCAACATGGGCCACCGGAATATGACACTTAACCGCTGCCAGTGCGCCCGCCATAGTAGAGTTTGTATCGCCATAGACCACTACGCGATCGGGTTGCTCCCGCAACAACACTTCCTCAATCCGCATCAGCATAGCGCCGGTCTGCGCGCCATGACCACCTGATCCAATCCCCAGGTTTACATCGGGTAGCGGGATATCCAGTTCTTTGAAAAACACCGCCGACATATTTTCATCATAGTGTTGGCCTGTATGCACCAGGATTTCATGATGCTGCCGGCGCATCACCCGGCTCACCGCCGCCGCCTTGATAAACTGTGGTCGCGCACCTACCACTGAAACGACTTTCATTTCGATCCTGCTGACTCTTTCAACACCTCGGCAACGCGTATCTGCGCCGTTTCAGGCATATCCGGCCAGACCGGCAGCGACAGCACCGTATCGGCGGCGGCTTCCGCCTGCGACAGTGTGATATTCAGATGGCTGTATACAGGTAACTTATGCACCGGCACCGGGTAATAGATCATACTGGCGATCCGCGCATCCGTTAACCGTTGCTGAATCAGGTCGCGTTCTCCCGGTAGTACCCGGATGGTATACTGATGGTAAACGTGCCTGGCCCAGTCTCGTTCCTGGGGAAGCGCAATCCCTGGCAGATTACTTAACAGAGTATTGTAACGCCCGGCTACACGGCGTCGCCCGGCATTCCAGGTATCGAGATACGGCAGTTTTACCCGCAGAATCGCCGCCTGGAGTTCGTCGAGACGAGAGTTATAGCCGATAACCTCGTTGTAGTATTTACGGCGTGCGCCATGTACCCGGAGCATGCGCGCAGCGTCGGCGACACGATCGTCATTGGTCGCAATCAGTCCGCCATCACCATAGGCTCCCAGGTTCTTCGAGGGAAAGAAGGAGAATGCCCCGGCATGACCAATACTCCCCAGCATCTGCCCGCGATAGGTACCTCCCGCCGCCTGCGCAACATCTTCCAATACGAACAGGTTGTACTGTTCAGCCAGGGCCATGATCGGGGTCATATCCGCCGCCTGACCATAAAGATGCACTGGCAGAATAGCTCGTGTCCGTGGGGTAATCAACGCTTCAAGCAAGTCAGGATCAAGATTATAGGTATCAGGAGCGATATCCGCGAATACCGGCGTTGCACCAACAGCACTAATCGCCTCAGCGGTTGCAAAAAAGGTAAAGGGTGAAGTTATAACCTCATCACCCGGCCCAACCCCTAACGCCCGCAGACCAATTACCAGCGCATCGGTTCCAGAGTTAACGCCAACGGCATGGTGAACACCGAGCCAGGCCGCCAGTGCCTCTTCAAGCGCCTTCACATTTGGACCCATAATAAAACGTCCGGAGCGTAACACGTCCTGGATCGCCTGGTTCAACGGCTCCCAGATCGCATCAACCTCCGCACCGAGATCAAGCATCGGAATATCCTGCATAACAACCTCATTTTGCATGTCATGAGCCTGCCGATAGCGACTGATCCTCTGGCCAGTCTAAGCAGCGCAGCATACCCGGGCTAACCTCCTGATAGCGCCAGCCACTTTCAGGACAGATTAGCATACCCGCTGCATCTGTTTGGGATAGACGATGACCATGGCGACTCATCCAACCCTGTTGGGTGGCAGGCACCCCCAGCATCAACGCATAATCCGGAACAGCACTGCGCACCACGGCGCCCGCTCCGATAAATGCATAACGCCCAACAGCAATACCACAGACGAGGGTTGCATTTGCACCGATTGTTGCCCCACGTCTTACCTGGGTAGGGCGAAACTCGCTATGTCGCACAATTTGTGAGCGCGGGTTAATAACATTGGTAAAAACACAGGATGGTCCACAGAAGACATCATCTTCAATTTCCACTCCCTGATAGACAGAAACATTGTTCTGAATTTTTACATTATTGCCAATCACCACATGACTGGCAACCATCACATTCTGGCCTAATACACAGTTCTTACCAATATGCGCGTGTGGCAAAATATGGCAAAAGTGCCAGATCTTTGTGCCGGCACCAATATCACACGGCTCATCGACATATGCGCTGGGATGGATATAGTAACTACCTTCATCCCCTGTCATCCGATACCCCCCAATGAGAACATCCCAAAACGCAGGTGAACGTGCCTGCCGCATGCCCCAAACCGTTTCATGCGGTACCATGCCAGCCAGATTCGGCGTCTATTAGAAAGGAG
>DAOTUI010000014.1:0-33242 GCA_034437035.1 Chloroflexaceae bacterium | reverse complement strand
ACCAGTTCCTGCGCCAGCCCGACCGCCTCAAAGATCTGTGCGCCGCAGTAGCTCTGTACCGGCGAGATGCCCATCTTGGACATAATCTTGAGCAGACCCTTCTCCAGCGCCTGGATGAACTTCGCCTCGGCCTGTGCCGGTTCGGTGGCATGGGTTACGGCGACCATGTTGCCATTGCTGTTGCTACTGCCGTTGGTATTTCCCTGCTTCGCGCTGAGTTCGATCAGCTTGAGGGCGCGTACGCTCTCCAGCGCCAGGTAGGGATTCAC
Source organism: Chloroflexaceae bacterium (assembly GCA_034437035.1). GTDB lineage: Bacteria > Chloroflexota > Chloroflexia > Chloroflexales > Chloroflexaceae > CAKZQX01. The sequence goes on along the minus strand of DAOTUI010000014.1, from coordinate 32,973 downwards.
CGCCTCCGCGCCATAGCCCACCAGACATGCCAGATGATGCACTTCGCGTGGTTCGCCGCTCTCGACAACCAGGCTGAGATGTGAGCGCCATCCCGTGCGAATCAGATGATGATGCACCGCACCCAGCGCCAGCAGCGCCGGGATCGCCGCCTGGTCCGCATCTACGCCCCGGTCACTGATGACCAGAATGGCCGTGCCCGCGCGGGCTGCCGCTTCCGCATCGGCACACAGGCGGGAGACAGCCGCCGGGAGCACCTGATCGGGCTGCTCCTCCAGGGCCGCAATCGGCACCAGCGCGTTGATCGTCGCGGTACGCAGTAGCGGATCGTCATTGGTGCGGATGGCCGCCAGTTGCGCATCGGTCAGCACCGGCGAGGAGAGCCCCAGCAGATGCGCCTGCTCCGGCGTCTCGTCCAGCAGACCCTGGCGGCGTCCCAGCGCCAGATGCAGCGACATCACCAACTCCTCACGGAGCGGATCAATCGGTGGGTTGGTCACTTCGGCAAAGCGCTGCTTAAAGAACTGGAAGAGCGGTCGCCCCAGTTCGTATTGTGAGAGCACAGCGGCCGGGGTATCATCGCCCATTGAGCCGACCGGCTCTTGCCCATTGCGCAGCATCGGCTTCAGGATGACATTCAGTTCCTCACTGGTGTAGCCAAAGGCCATCTGCCGCGCCTCAAGTCCCGGTTGCGCTACACTTTCCGAATCGGAGGGGAGATGCCCGTTGCTCGTACCGTTGATGCCCGACGCAGTGGCATTCATCAGTGTCTCGAGCGGCGTAAAATGCTGCGCCACCCAGAGATCATAGGGCTGCTGTTCGGCCAGCATATCCTTGATCTCTTCGTTGGTGTAGAAGTGACCGGCCTCCGTATCGATGGCGATAATCTGGCCGGGCCCCAGTTTGCCCTTGTGGACAATCCGCTCTTCCTCAATGGGAATAGCGCCCACTTCACTGCCACTGAAGACCAGACCGTCCGACGTAACCAGGTAACGGTTCGGGCGCAGTCCATTGCGGTCCAGCGCGGTGCCGACGACTCGCCCGTCACAGAAGGTCAGCGCTGCCGGCCCATCCCAGGGCTCTATCAGGCAGGCGTGGTACTGGTAGAAGGCGCGCAGGGCCGGATCGATGTCGGAGAACTTCTCCCAGGCTTCGGGCACCATCATCGTCATGGCATGGCGAATATCCCGACCGCCGAGCACCAGCAATTCCAGGGCATTGTCAAGCATGGCCGAGTCGCTACCGTTTGCGTCGATGACCGGGGCAACCGGCTCAACGCTGCCCGTGCCGGTCAGCACCGGGAAGTCCAGCATCTGCTCGCGGGCGCGCATCCAGTTAACATTGCCCTGCAGAGTGTTAATCTCACCGTTGTGCGAGAGCATACGGAAGGGCTGCGCGCGATCCCAGGTAGGAAATGTGTTGGTCGAGTAGCGCTGATGATAGACCGCTATGGATGTTGTGTAGTCGGGATCTTGCAAGTCGCAGAAGAAACTGGACAGACATGAACCGAGCATCAGACCTTTGTAAACAATTGTGCGGGATGAAAGCGAGGGGATGTAGGTTGCCAGATTTTGCTCCTGGAAAGCTACCTCCATCGCCTTACGCGCCAGGAAGAGCCGGCGCTCATACTCCTGATCAGCGAGACCGGCTCCCCGACCAATGATCACCTGGCGGAAGCGGGGCATCACCGCGCGGGCCCGCTGTCCTAGAGCCTCTTCATTAATCGGCAGATCGCGCCAGGCCAGCACTGCAAGATCACGCTCCGTCAATGCCTGCGTAATAATCCGGCAACTGGCCGCGGCCGCAGCCACATCCTGGGGCAAGAAGAGCATTCCGACGGCCAGATCGGCGGCATCAACCTGAATTCCCCGGCGTTCCAATTCACGCATCAGCAGCGGCCGGGGGAGCTGGGTTAACACGCCGGCACCATCACCTGTCTTGGCGTCATCAGCCACAGCACCACGATGTTCCAGATTGCCGACTGCAGTCAGAGCCATCTGTAAAATATCGTGACTGGGCCGGCCGCTGATGCGGGCCACAAAACCGATACCACAGCCGTCGTGTTCAAACCATGGATCGTACAACGTGCGCTGAAGAATGCTGTGAGCGGGAACTTGCATAACTTACACCTTACTAAATACAAGGGGTAGCTTTTCCTGGAGCGACGAAGCAGGAATGATCACCCTGGACGAATTGTTAAGGGTCGCTACGTATGTTGTATGGACGCCTCTGCGCCCCTGCGCTTTATAATTACCCTGAACGAGTTGTTAAGGGTCTTCACATGTGTCGTACGTGGGTGCGTCGTATGCGCAAAATGGTGGCTTAACCGAACATATCCCCGGGTTATCTCTGAAGAACGCAAACGCCCGCCAATAGTCCTCACATCACTGAGGGCCAGGCGAGCGTCGTTGGCGCTAAAAATTAGAATTGTAACCGCATCTGTACCGGGTTATCGCTCCAGGCCGCATCTTCGCCGCGCGGAGGTTTCGTCATCCATGTGCAGGGTACACCACGAGAGCGCCTTGTGGATGTTGCTTTCCACCAGCACTGGCCTGACATGGGCCGGAGATAGAGTACAGATACCGAGTTATCCAACGAGATGGGGATACGTTGTTGCCCTGGCTTCCTCGTTCTTCCGGGTGAGGTTGCCATTGGGCCGTGTTTCGACTAGCTACGTAGCTGAAACCGTTGCCTATTGGATAAACTATACTATATTAGACTGGGTTTGTCAATTATCGAGTTGGATAGATCTTACAAATCAGCCGTTAGATTGATGTTTGCACAAATCACTATCCTGTTTGCCGCTGTTCTCCGAAAATGGTAGGATAACAAGCTATGAAGATACCACGGATTGCCTACTGCTCACCCGTAAACCCGGCGGCGTCGGGGATTTCGGACTATAGCGAAGAACTGCTGCCCTACCTGGGTCAGTATGCTGATATTACGCTCTACCTGGAGGATGGGTTGCAGCCGGACAACCTACAACTGGCGCGCCACCTGGAAGTGCAGCCCCTGCGCCGGCTGGAGCGGGCGCACCGCCGCCGCCCCTACGATGCGATCGTTTATCACATGGGCAACAGCCCGGTCCACGCCGAGATCTGGCGGGCCGCACAGCGGTTGCCCGGCGTGATCGTCCTGCATGAGTTTGTGCTGCACCATTTTATGCTCTGGTATGCCGCCAATATACAGCACGATGTGCAACTGTATGTGCGCGCGATGCAGGCGCGCTACGGCGAGAAAGGGGCGCATATTGCGCAACTGATGATCCGGGGGCGCTTTACCGAGGCAACTTTTCAATTTCCCCTGTGTGAGCCGGTGGTTGCGGCGGCACGGGGGTTGCTGGCCCACAGTCGCTATGTGCAGGCGCGGGTCAATGCGTTACAGCCGGAACTGCCGACTTCCGTGGTGCCGATGGGTGTGCCGCTGCCACCTGCCATCCCCCGTGCGGCGGCGCGGGCGCGGCTGGGCATCGTCCCGGATGCGCTACTGCTGGCGAGCTTCGGCCATATCAATGCCTACAAACGGCTGGAACCGGCGCTGCGGGCGCTGCTGGAGTTGCACCATGAGCGCCCCGAAGCTCGCTATGTCCTGGTCGGCAGCATGTCGCCGCACTACGATGTGCCGGGGTTGATCCGGCGCATGGGGCTGGAAGACGTGGTTACAATTACCGGCTATGTGTCTCGCGCCACCTTTGAGGATTATGTGGCGGCCGCCGATATCTGCCTGAACCTGCGCCATCCCACCGCCGGCGAGACCAGCGCCAGCCTGCTGCGGCTACTGGGGGCCGGTCGTCCGACTCTGGTCAGCGCCACGGGGGCCTTCACCGAACTGCCGCCGGATGTTGCAGCGCAGGTGGACCCTGATGCCGGCGAGAGTACGCTGATTCTGGCCTACTGCCGGCTGCTGGCCGGGTGTCCCGCTGTGGCTGCGGCGCTGGGGACGCAAGCGCGAACCTATGTTGCGCAGGAACATACCCTGGAGCGCGCCGCCCAGGGGTATGCGCGCTTTCTGGCCCGCCTCTACCGCTGGGAGCTGGTCCGGCGCATTCGCCCGGCTCCGCTCTGGTCACTTGAGACGGCAACACTAGCGGACGTAACCAGAGCTATCCGCGCAGCAACTACGCCTGCCGCTACCCCGGCACCCCCGCACCCGATTCCCGCCGTGGGGCGCGCACTGGCCGAACTGGGCATCAGCGAGCGAGATACCGCACTGCTGCGTAGCGTGGCCGTGCGCCTGGCCGAGTTGGAAGACGGCACGGAATATTAAAAATGCCGGGGCATGCGTTCCAAAGTACCCCCAGATGCCTTATACTTTAGGCAAGGGAACAGGGAAGAAGGTAGGCACGTTAGCCGGAAACGTGCTTATTCAAGAAAACAATTCTGAAACTTGTCGCATATCCTGGATGCGGATTTGACGGAAGGTCGGGCTATGGTCTCACAACTTGCGACACTCCTGCATGAAGCAGCGCCGGGCGTGCTCCAGTCTGGCGCGTCCCGGATGGCGTTTGTGGATAGTGCGGGCCTCTGGGAACTGCGCCGGCAGATGCGTGCGCTGGTTGGTCCCCGCCTGACGGATGTCATTTTGCAGCGGGCCGGACTGAACAGCGGCATGGCGCTTGCCCGCTCACTGCTTGAGCAAGCGGCGATCAACGCGCAACAGGCAATCAACCTGGGAGAAGCCCAGGCGGAACCCGGTGCTGCGGGCACAGTCCCCAATCCAGGGCAGATCCTGCGGGATTGCCTGGCGATGTACCAGGCACTGGGCTCCGGGCGGTTTGAAGTTGAGACGCTCGCACTGGCCGAGAAGTCCGGGCAGTCGGGTGCGCTGCGGCAGTTGCGCATTCGGGCATGGGATACCTTTGAGGTCTGGGCCTCGCGCCGGCACGAAATCACCCCTGATGAACCGGTATGCACCTACACCGCCGGGTTGCTTATCGGCTGCGCCGGTGTGATCTTCGGTCAACCCGACCTGGTTTGTATTCAGCAGGAATGCCAGGCGCAGGGGGCCGTGAGTTGCTGCTTTGAACTGCATCCCGCGCATCTCGGTGGAGATGAAGCGCCGTTCGTCCCAACGGAAACGGGCGGTAAGGGCGAAAAATCTTTCGCCCCTACCGCCCCCACCGCCCCTACCTACCAGCAGGCCATTGCTACTCAGCAGCAGGCGCGTGAAGCGCTGGAGTTGCAGGTGGCTGAGCGTACCGCCAAACTGCTACGCGCAAATGACTTTCTCCAGGAGCAGATCATCGAACGCCGCCGGGCAGAAACCCTGCTCAAGGAGACCCAGCAGGTGCTGACTACCCTAATGCAAAACCTGCCCGGCATGGCCTACCGCGGCTACAACGACTATCAGCGCACCATGGAGTTTGTCAGCGAGGGCAGCCGTGATCTGACCGGGTATGATTCATCCGATCTGGTTCAGCACGCGGACATCACCTACATGGACCTGATCCATCCGGAGGATCGGGAGAATGTCTGGCACAGCATTCAGGATGCGATCGGCAGGCACGAACAATCTTTCGCACCTGCCGAATTGACGGAGTTGGGAGAAACCTTCTCGACCTTCCGCTGCGCCTACCGCATCATTACTGCTACGGGCGAGGAGAAGTGGGTGTGGGAGCAGGGACGCGGTATGCGGTCATCTGCGAACGGCGAGATCTTGATCGAGGGCTTTGTCACCGATAACACCGAGCGCATGCGCGCCTACCAGACGCTGGAGCAGCGGTTTGAGGAGCGCGCGCTGGAGATTGGCCGCCGCCGGCAGGTGGCCGAGGGGTTGCGCGGTATCCTGACCGTGCTCAACTCGAACCGGCCCCTGCAGGAGATCCTGGATTATATTGTGGCGCAAGCCTGCCGGTTGCTGAATACCAACGCCGCGGCGATCTATCGCCTCCAGAAGGAGAATCGGTTGAGCATCCAGGCTTACCGGGGACTGCCGGCCGAGTATGCTACCATTGATCTGATTGTCGGGCGGGGCGCGACCGGCCGCGCTGTCCAGTCGCGCCGGCCGGTCGCCCTGTCGGATACCGTGGCCTACCTGGCACACCAGGGCAACCCGGTTGAGGAGCCGCAACAGCGGGCCCTGATCAAAGAGGTACTCCAACAGTTCCGGGCGCTGCTGGCAGTTCCGTTGATCATCAAAGATGAGGTCTACGGGGGCATTACCGTCTACCATCCTGATCCGCGCGAGTTCTCCGCCGAAGAGATCGAACTGGCCGTCTCGTTTGCGGATCAGGCCGCCCTGGCGATTGAGAATGCGCGACTGCGCGAACAGGCCGAACGCACCGCCGTCGCCGCCGAACGCAGTCGCCTGGCCCGCGATCTGCACGATGCGGTGACACAGACGCTCTTCTCCGCCAGCCTGATTGCCGAAGTCCTGCCGCGGCTCTGGGAGCGCAACCCGGATATGGGCCGGCAGCGCCTGGAAGAACTGCGCCAGTTGACCCGGGGGGCGCTGGCCGAGATGCGCACGCTGCTGCTGGAATTGCGCCCCGCCACCCTGACCGAGGCGAGTCTGGCCGATCTGTTGCGCCAGTTGACCGAGGCGATCACCGGGCGGGCGCGGGTGCCGGTGATGCTCACGGTGGAGGGCGAGCGTGACCTGCCGCCGGAGGTCAAAGTGGCACTCTACCGCATTACTCAGGAGACGCTCAACAATGTTGCCAAACACGCCGGGGCCAGCCGGGCGGCAGTGATCTTACGGTATCAGCCTGACCGGGTGATGCTCCATATTGGCGATGATGGGCGCGGGTTCAAGCTGGCCGATACCCCGCCGGACAGTCTGGGCTTGAGCATTATGCGCGAGCGCGCCGAGGCGATTGGTGCGGATTTACGCATTGAGAGTGAACCGGGGGAGGGAACCCAGGTATTTGTTACCTGGCAAGATGCAGGTGAGGTGGAGAGGTTATGAGCGAGGCAAATCGTATTCGTGTGGCAATTGTTGATGATCATGCCGTTGTGCGCAGTGGCCTGGGGGCCTTTCTGCTGGCCTTCGAGGATCTGGAACTGGTCGGTGAGGCCGGGAGTGGGGCGGAGGCCATCCGCCTGTGTGACGATGTGCAGCCGGATGTGGTGTTGATGGACCTGGTGATGCCGGAGATGGACGGCGCAACCGCTACCCGCCAGATTCGCCGGCAACATCCGCATATTCAGGTGATTGCACTGACCAGTTTTAAAGAGGAGGAACTGGTCCAGAATGCGCTTGAGGCCGGGGCGATCAGCTATCTGCTCAAGAATGTTTCCGCTAATGAGTTAGTCGAAGCGATCCGCGCGGCCCATGCCGGGCGTTCGACCCTGGCGCCCGAAGCAGCCCAGGCGTTAATCCATGCGGCCACGCATGCGCCTGCGCCGCATTTTGACCTGACCCCCCGCGAACTAGAAGTTCTGGCACTAATGGTCGAGGGGTTAAACAATACCGAAATCGCCAAACGTCTGGTGGTCAGCCGCTCAACCGTCAAGTTTCATGTCAGCAGTATCCTCTCCAAGCTAGGAGTTTCCAGCCGCACCGAGGCGGTGGCCCTGGCGGTGCAAAACCACCTGGTCTCCTGACCAGGGTAAACCCTCACCATGCGACCAGTTAAAAATCTCCCCAGGTGTGTGTAGCATCTACGGGGGATCTGCGCTACCCTGGATAGCGTATCGTACGCGCTATGATCATTCCGGCTTTCGTTCCTTTGCTGTCCAGGCGGGACAGCCACCGCAGGAGTTTTCGCATGTTTGAAGATACCGACGCACTCCGCATCCTACTGGCTGATGACCAGGCCCAGGTCCGCTCGGCACTGCGGCTGCTGCTGGAACAAGAACCCTGGTTTGTCGTTGTGGGTGAAGCAGTTAAGGCAAATGAACTGCTGGACCAATTGCAGGTAACGCATGCCGATGTGCTGCTGCTGGATTGGGAATTACCCGGCCAACCGGCGCAGCAAATGGTTGAACTGCTGTTTGACCTGCGTTCCATCTACCCCGAGTTGAAGATTGTCGCGCTGAGTGGACGACCGGAGGCTCGCCGATCGGCACTGGAGGCCCACGTTGACGGCTTTATCAGCAAGGGCGACCCCCCGGAGAGCGTTTTAATCACCCTGAGTCCTATGACCGCTGCTATCAAACAGCGCTGCATGCCGGTGTGAGGGTTGGGTTGGCGGTGGATGCCATTGTAGCGGTAAGCCCGGCGCAGCGGAAGTTCAAGCCGCACTGTGGATTTACCACCAATCCGGAATGTATGCCGGGTGAGCGTCCGAGAAATCTCTTTTCTTCTCCTTCCAGCCCGCGATAAGATCCCAGGCGGTACGCGGAGTTGCATGCCTCAGTCTGCAATTCCTGAGCCCCAATCGCTAACCCCTGATCCCTCCTTTGCTGGTTGCATCCACGGTACGGAATATGCTACGGAGAATTATAAATTACTTGAGTTATGCGGTTGATACTCAAACCCGACGTTTGACCAGATGGAAGCCCGATGCGCCTGCGGCAGCATGGTACTCCTTTCATCTTTTTGGAAAACATGGGGCTCTCTGAGCCCCATGTTTTCCAAAAAGGATGTCATGTTTCGCCCTGCCGGAGGCGACATTCTCTTCCGGTTGCGTGAATGTGTAACGCGTGTGAACTACGTTTACCGTGGGAAAGGAAAGGAGATACCTAATGCTTGCAACAGTTCAAGAAATCTTCTGGAATAGGCCGGAGGGCCGACTGCGGGTCTTCTGGCGGTTACTACTTCAGGTAATCCTCTTCTTTGCATTTGCGATCATCCTGACTATCTTTGCGCAGTTGCTCTTTCAACTGAATCGCCTGCCCCTGGGTCGGAATTCGCCGGTATTGTTCCTTTACAATACGCTGGGAATCCTGCTCAGTATGCTGCTCAGTGTCTGGCTGGCGGGGAAATTCCTGGACCGGCGGCCCTTTCCCGATTTTGGGCTCCATCTGAACCGCAACTGGTGGCTGGATTTTGGCTTTGGGCTGGGCCTGGGTGCGCTGCTGATGACGCTGATCTTCCTGGTAGAACTGGCGGCGGGCTGGATCACGATTACCGGAGCCTGGCAGACCGCGGTGCCGACCTGGTCATTTGCTCTGGCGATATTCCTCCAGGTTATCTTTTTTGTCGCCGTCGGCATTCAGGAAGAGTTGCTTTCACGGGGCTACTGGCTGCGCAACCTGGCCGAGGGTCTGGCGTTTCTCGGTCGGATCGGGGCGGTGCTGACGGCGTGGCTGATCTCATCCGCCATCTTTGGCGTGCTCCACGCATTTAATCCAAATGCCACCTTTGGGAGTACAATCAATCTTGTCCTGGCCGGGCTCTTCCTGGGGTTGGGTTATGTGCTGACCCGCAGCCTGGCAATCCCGATTGGCCTGCATATTACCTGGAATTTCTTCCAGGGAAATGTCTTTGGCTTTCCCGTCAGTGGTGGCTCCTCGCAGACCAGCGTTATCGCCATTGAACAGGGCGGGCCTACGCTCTGGACCGGCGGTGCATTCGGGCCGGAAGCGGGGCTCATGGGCATTGCAGCGATTATCGTCGGGAGCTTGCTGATCCTGCTCTGGGTGCGGATGCGCTATGGGCAGGTGAGCCTGGACACCGGGTTGACCGTGCCTCCGGTTGAGCGGCGGGAAGCGGTGCCGCCGGAAGCGGAAAAACAGAGCCGGGAAGTTGGCGCACCGGAACGGGAAGCCGTACGGCGGTGAGACTGATCGGGCTGTCCTGGTCATGTGACCAGGACAAAGTCTCGCCTCCCGGTTGAGCATGTTCATACCCTCTGACGGAGGCGTAAAAGCAATGGCTGGTATATGCTGGGACAGAGGACGGGGAGCAGATCATTCCAATACAATCGCACGAGAAAGAAGAGCAGGAAATGTGTCGCCAGAGTGAGTATAACCTGACCGTCATCGCCGCGCTGCTGGTGATGCTGTCGGCTCTGTTCGATCTCCTTGTTTCATTCGGGATTGCGGTGATGTTCCTGGTCTCGCTGACGGTTTATAAGTTGCTGATCATCCGCCATAAGCACAGTCGGTGAGTTGTTCTATTGCGGAGGGCCACACCGCCGGGTTACAGATTGGTACGCATGCATTGGTACAATAAACGTGGCAGGATCGTACGACACATAACCGAAAAATCGTCGTACAGATCGTTCGTAGGAGTAACAGAACGTAACTGCCTGGTATTGCGGGCTTTATGTGGATGACAACAAGCGGGTCATTTCAGACAGGTTCCTATCACCCCGACATTGCTACACAACACTGCACTGAAGTGGTCAGTATGGGTCTGATTGACTACACCATTGCCTTAGCCCATTTCCGCCTGGTGCCCGATGTCGTGATCCACCCCAGGCTGTTAAGGTAGGTGTAACAGAATGTCTCTGGCCGTCACGCCATAGCGGACACAGTTGAGGGAGGAATAGTATGAGTGCAATTGATCACTTCAAAGCCTTTGCCCCGGACAGACGCCCCGTTTCAATCGTCACTGCGCAGGTGGTTGATGATACGACCTGGTTTGAGTGCTACGCGAATGGCCGCACTATCGGCAAACTGCACTGGCGTGCCGATATCGACGCCTATATTGCGCTGGACCGCAATGGTGTTTCCTGTGGCAGCAGCGCGCTCTTTGCCGACGCCGAGGATCTCCTGGTGCATGAAGCCGGGTACGCCTTTGAGCTGCCGGTTGTTGAAACCGGTGCGCGCAAAGAATAGTTTGCAAAACCTGTGGGCAGGCAATGTGCGCATGTGCGCTGTACGCTGTGCCGGCACGCGCGGGTTCCCTGTATGCAAATAAATAATCTGTCACCTTCAGGCCACGCACCTGTCAGCGGGCTGTTATCCCGTTGCGGCACCCTGTCGTAGAAGGATAATCCAATCTGATCTGATTGCGCGCGATTACCGGCCGTGAAGGTTACGGAGGCATGTGATGCGAGTTGGCTGGGGTTGGCTGGTTGCCGTTATCGGTGCAGCCGGTACACTGGGTGTGGTCTACCCGGAACTGTATGCTGCATTCCTGGCACCACCGTCCTCCGTCCTTGAGGAAACCAGTGCCCAACTGCCCAATCCGCCCTGGTGGGTGTTGACAACCGTGATCATCGCCGGGCTGGGGGCGGTCTTCTTCCCCTCACAACGGCAGTATGAACAGGCCGATGAGCAGCGCAAACTGGAAATTCGGCAGACGCGCCGGATCATGGCCGGGGCGATTGTCTTCTTCACGTTCATCGGGCTCTATCTGTTTATCTGGGTTGGCTGGTCATTGCGGGTAACGCTGCTGTGAGATCCGTCAACCCTGCAACCCGAGTCGCTCCGCATCGGCCTGCATTGCGATAATCACCTCCTGGATCAACTCCTCCAACGGCATGCCCAGTTTCTCCGCGCCTTTGAGAATATCGTCACGGTTGACCTTGGCGGCAAATGCTTTGTCCTTCATCTTTTTCTTGACCGAGGAAACCTTCACGCTGTTAATGCTTTTGTCCGGGCGCACCAGGGCCACCGCCGTCACAAACCCGCTCAGTTCATCCACCGCGTAGAGCGTCCGCTCCATCGGCGAGATCGGCTCGACGCCGCTGTAGTCCGCGTGGCTGAGGATCGCCCGGCAGACCTCCTCGCTCCAGCCGTTTTCACGCAGGTAGGCCACACCAACGAAAGGATGCGCCTCCGCGTGCTTCTCCAGCGTGGGGTAGCGCTCGTAATCCATATCGTGCAACAGCCCGACCGCGCTCCAGAGATCCGCGTCGGCTCCCTGCTTGCGAGCAAAGTGGCGCATGCCGGCGGCCACAGCCTCGCAGTGCTTACGCAGGCTGTCGGACTCGACCCACTCGTACAGTATTGCGCGGGCATCATCGGTTAAAGTTGACATAGCATTTCTCCTTGTATGAGATACGGGTTCTGGGTTATGAACTAATAAACTCTGACGATCAACAACCGTAACAGGTCACATAGTGCCGCCCGATGAATTTGAGAAAATAACCCGGATTATGTGACGCACTGGAATCCCGGCTTATGAATTTTGAAAAAAATAGTCCGGATACATAATTCACACGACTTACGCGGTGGACGAGCAAACCGGACGTTTGATTGAAATGAGTGGCCCGATTCGCCTGCGGCAGCATGGTACGCTATGATCTTTTTCACAGAAAAATTGCACGCTGTGCAATTTTTCTGTGAAAAAAAGGTGGTCTGTGCCGCCCTGCCGGAGGCGATATCCCCTTTCAGGGGAGGAACCGCGTAACTTGTGTAATTCACTGGAGTCCTAGCTTTAGCCGGTTGGATGCCTGCCTCGGCAGCGGCGTACTGTGGGGAAAGCCTGGTCCGGCTGAAGCCGGGACTCCGATCCAGCGATGTCCAGATTAAAAATTCAACGTTCATCAGGCGATTTGTTGGCTACCTGGCGGTAAGTTACGGGATACGGGATACGGACTACACTACGGACTACGGACTACGGACTACGGATACTCCGCCCAAACAACCCGCAGCGGCAGGATACCACCGCCCAGCGCCCGCACCTGTTGCAACGTAAATCCGGCGGTCTCCAGCGCGCCCACCGTGTCGCGGGTCAGCCGACAGCCATCACCCAGCCGATACTGGCAGGGATTCCAGGCATACTGCAGTGCGCGCCAGACCGGGTGTTCCGCGCATACATGCTCGATCAGCAAAGCGCTACCGCCGGAGTGCAGCACGCGCCGCAACTCGGCGATGGAACGCTCCAGATCGGCGACGCTGCATAGGACAAAGGTGCTCACAACTGCATCAAATGCGTCCGGCGGGGCAGGCAACCGTTCGGCGTGGCCGTCAGTCAGCACGATCTGCGCCGGGGAGCGGACTGCGCGCCGGCGTGCCTGAATGCGCATCCAGTAGTTCGGCTCCACGGCGATAACCTGCACATGTGGACTGTAGTAGGCGAAGTTGATCCCGGTGCCCGCGCCAATTTCCAGCACGCGCCCCCGCAACGGCGCAAGCAATTCATGCCGCAGTGGCGCTAACAGGCGCTTTTCGACCAATCCCATAAACCAGTCATACCGGGTTGCCGGCGTTCCGAATTGCATAATCCTGCTCCCTCTGCTCCGCCGCTCTGCTTATGATTATACCCGAACGTGCAGTCAGTGCAATTACCCCTGGGCAGATGTCGGAGATCCGACGGACTATCTCGCACCGGTTTAGCTATTCTGTGGTATGATACATGATGCACCGGACCTGCATTTTCATAGGTGAGTTTGCTATGTGTCGCCCACACCGGGCAGCACCCTGGTCGTGCTGTGCCACTGATGGGGAATACTACCATGCATACTAGAGGAGGTTTTGTTTTCATGTTGCGACGTGTCGTCACGCTTGCATTAACCCTGACTATGCTTGTCACCCTGCTGTCCTGGCCCCAGGTCGGGCAGGCGCAGGACGTTCCGCTGACCTTTCCGCCGTACCGGGTTAACTATTTTGAGCAGACCGGGCATTCGGCGGTGAACTGGTTTCTAGAGACATGGCAGGAGACGCCAAACGCCCTGTTTGTGTATGGCTATCCGATTTCGCAGCCCTTTATCGAGGAGAGCTTTACCGAGCCGGGCAAGTTCTACCGTGTGCAGTATTTTGAGCGCGCGATCCTGGAGGAGCATCCTGAGAACTACAGCCCGAACAATACGGAGTTTTATGTGCTGGGGCGGCTGTTGGGGCGGCAACTGGCCGAGGGCCGCGAGAATGAGCCACCCTTCCAGTCCGTGCCCAACCCCGGCGATGGCACCTGGGACGATGTGACGCAGCATACCCTGCGCAACGATCCCGCGCCCTTCCGCACTTTCTGGCTGAACAACGGCGGGATTGAGGTCTTCGGCCGCCCGATCTCGGAGCAGTTCCAGGAGGTCAACCAGGCCGACGGCAATACCTACTGGGTGCAATATTTTGAGCGCCAGCGCATGGAGTGGCATCCCGAGGAGCCCAATCCGCAGTTTCGCATTCTGCTGGGGCTGCTGGGGAATGAGTACCGCGATGCCAACCACCAGGGCAACCCGGCCTTTGCGCCGCGCGATGCTGCCAATGCCCTGCCACATCCCTTTGCCTATGGCTTCAATGTGCATCTCTATGGCGAGCGGGGTACCGACTGGCAGAACCGCAACCGCGTGCTGACGCTGGTCAACAATGCCGACTTTGGCTGGGTGCGTCAGCAGGTTGCCTGGGAGGATGTGCAGAGCGCGCCCGGCACCGAGTGCCACAGTATCTGCTGGGAAGAGCTTGACGATATCGTCAATGATGTGGAGGCCGCCGGGCTGAATCTGCTGATCACCGTTGTCCGCTCACCCGGTTGGGCCACACCCGACGGCGGGAATGGTATGCCGAGCCGGGCCAACTTTGATGAGTTTGCCAATTTTATGGGCCAGATGGCCGCGCGCTACCGCGGCCGAGTCGATGCCTATCAGGTCTGGAATGAGCAGAACCTGGCAATCGAGAATGCCGGCCGGGTCGCCGATGCCAACTACTATGTGGATATGCTGGTGCCGGCCTACAATGCGATCAAGGCCGGCGATCCGGCGGCGGTGGTGGTCAGCGCCTCGCCCTCGTCCACCGAGACCGAGCGTTCGGATATTGCGGTCAGCGATCTCGCCTACTACCGGACGATGTTTAACAATCCCAATTTCCGCACCCATGTTGATGTAATCGGCGCGCATCCGGGTGGGCAGAACAACCCGCCGGACACACTCTGGCCGGATAACCCCGGACCTCCCGGCTGGCAGGAGAGCCGCGAGTTCTACTTCCGCCGCCTGGAAGATGTGCGGCAGGCGATGCTCGATACCGGCCTGGGCGACCGACAGATCTGGGTGACGGAGTTTGGCTGGGCCACGGCCAACACGACGCCGGGATATGAGTATGGCAACGATACCTCGTTGGAGGAGCAGGCGCAGTATATTGTGCGGGCCTACCAGATCGGACGGCAGAACTATGCCCCCTGGGTTGGCGGTATGTTCCTCTGGAACCTGAACTTTGCCGTTCCATGGAGCGCGCGGGGCGAGCCACTGCATGAGCAGGCGTCCTTCGGCATCCTCAACCCGGACTGGAGCCCGCGCCCGGCCTATCTTGCGGTGCAGGGGATACCGAAGAACTAATGTAAGGGAACAGGAGTTACGCGGTGGGCGTTTGGACCCCGAACACCACGAAATGAGCGAACACCGCGAACCGGCCAATCCTGACATGGATCAGGCGATCCCGTGTTTTGCGGGGGATATCGCCTCCGGCAGGGTGGAAAATTCCATTCTTTTTCACGAAAAATTTGCACGAAGTGCAAATTTTTCGTGAAAAAGATCAAAAAGTACCATGCTGCCGCAGGCGATTCTGCCGTTCACCGGGTGAAACGCCCGGTTTGATGAACCACCGCGTAACTCGTGTAAAGTAACAGGAGTTACGCGGTGGACGTTTGGACCACGTACAACACGAAATGAGCGAACACCGCGAACCGGCCAATCCTGGCATGCAGCAGGCGATCCCGGGTTTTGACGGGGGATATCGTCTCCGGCGGGGCGGAAGATTCCTATCTTTTTGCACAAAATTTTGCACAAAGTGCAAAATTTTGTGCAAAAAGATAAAAAGAATACCATGCTGCCGCAGGTGCATCGAGCTTTCATTGGGTGAAACGTCCGGGTTGTATAGCAACCGCGTAACTTCTGTAAAGTAAGAATCGAGAAAGAGAGAACCGAGAACTGCCGAACTGAGAACTGAACAGCGTGGTTATGGCATTGCAGGGGCGGGCCTTGTGCCCGCCCCTTTCGCCAACAGTCGGCTGATTACACCGATGAAGATGATAGATTAGAAGACCATCTCTTGTTAACACGACTTACGCGGTCGTTGACCCGGCAGGCATCTGTTTGGACAAACGGCCCGATTCGCCTCCGGCAGGGTGGAAGATTGCATTCTTTTTCACGAAAAATTTGCGCGAAGTGCAAATTTTTCGTGAAAAAGAAAAAACAAGTACCATGCTGCCACAGGCGAATCGGGTTTCATCGGGCCAAACGCCCGGTTTGTACATGCACCGCGTAACTCCTGTTATTGAAGTATTATTGTACGGTTTAACCGAAACTGAAAGCATTTTCATGAGTTCATACCCTGATGAGATCGAACTGGATATTGACGGAATGGCCCAGGGGGGCGCGGGTGTCGGGCGCTGGGAGGGGCGCGTGATCTTTGCGAGTGGCGGGTTGCCCGGCGAGCGAGTGCGCGTGCAGTTAAAGCAGCGCAAGTCCAGCTTCGCCCATGGGCAGGTCGTCGAGGTGCTAACCCCATCACCCGACCGTGTCCCGCCGCGCCTGCCGGGGGCGGACCATATCCCCTGGCAGCATATCGCCTACCCCGCGCAACTACGCTTCAAGCAAACCATCTTGAGCGAGCAACTGGCGAAACTGGCCGACCTGGCCGAACCACCGGTGGCCCCCATGCTACCGGCCCGGCATCCGTGGGGCTACCGCAACACGGCCCACCTGCGGGTGCAGGGGACGCACATCGGCTACCATGCCGCCGGAACGCACCACGTTGTAAACTTGTCACACGATCCGCTGCTGCTGCCGATCCTCAACGCAGCACTGGCGGGACTGCACGCGGCGATTGACACCACCGCCTGGGAGGTGGAGCAGGTGACGCTCCGCGCCAGTGCTACGTATGGTTATGCTATTGCCATCATCTATGGGACAGGCACGATCCCGGCGCTGGCGCAGCGCTGGCGGGCGCGCGTACCCTACCTGACGGACGTCACCTGGCAGTTTACCGATGATCCGGATGCACTGTCGCCTGAGATTACGCTGCATGAAGAACTGGACGATGTGGTATTCGCGCTTGCGCCCGATAGTTTCTTCCAGACCCACACGGCCCAGGCGGCTACGCTGCTGGATATCGTACGCCGGGGGCTAGATCTTGCGCCGGGGGCGCGGCTGCTGGATGCCTACAGCGGGGCGGGGACATTTGCGCTGCCGCTGGCGCACAACCTGGCCGAGATCGTCGCCATTGAGGAGCATCCCCAGGCCGTTGCCGATGGTGAGTGGAGCGCCCAACTCAACAATATCAGCAATGTTGACTTTATCACTGCCCCGGTTGAGCGGGTACTGCCGGAGCTTGAACCACCCTTTGATGCAGCCATACTTGATCCGCCCCGGCGCGGCTGTCACCCGGCGGCACTGACAGCCCTGATCGAACTGCGCCCACCCCGCATTGCTTATATCTCCTGCCACCCCGGCATTCTCGCGCGCGATCTGCGTCCGCTCCTCGACGCGGGCTACCGGTTGCTGCAGGTCCAGCCCGTCGATCTTTTCCCGCAGACACCGCATATTGAGTGTGTGGCTTTGTTAGAAATGTAAGCTCCCTGGCATAGTTTGTGCCTGTCTCGTAACAACAAACCGTATCATGCAACCAGGAGTACATACAAGCCTACTTCGTGGAAGGAGCAGAACGGTGGATCAGAACGAGTTATGCCAACCGGGGCAGGTGGGGGAAGTTCGGGATGGCGCGGCGAGCAAGCGGGTGAAGCGCGGACATCTGATTATTATCGGGGTAATTCTGGGTGCATTTTCCGGTCTAGGCGCCGGAATTATCGCCCTATCCGAACAGGATTACATCTGGTCGCGCCTGCTGCTCGTCGGGGTCTTTTTTCTGCTGGCGGCAACTTCGCTGGCGGAGAAAGCACATGAGGCGCGCTTCCGCGAGCAGCCCTGGCGGGAACTGGCCCAACGCACCGGTCTGACCTACCAGACCGGCAATTTCTGGTTGGGCCGACCGGAGCGGGTCATCGGTAACTATCGCAACTATCAGCTGACCCTCTACACTTCGCGGCTGGGGGGCGGGCATGCACCTCGGACGCGCATCGAACTGGCGCTGAATGCGCCGGTGGATGGAATAGTGCGCCTGCGCGGACCCTACGAGCGGGCCGAGGTCGCCTCCGAGACGGCGTTTAACCAGGTGTATGGCAGCGGCAACCTGTATCATATTGGCTATGAGCGCTTTCTGATTCGCAGCCGGCCGCGCAGCCTGGCCTTCAACCTCTTCGGCACCGATGGTCGTCGCCACGGACCCCTGCGCTACCGCCTGCTGCAACTCAAGCAGATGACCAATATTGAACTGGATGGGCAGCGGTTGCATGCTGATCAGTTTGGTACGCTGGTAGATAGCGCGTATGCCCAGACGTTGTTTGACCTGCTGACGGATATCGCCGCCGGACTGGAGGAGGCTACAGCCGAAGCCCGGGCGGCCCAGGCCGAGGCCGCTCTGCCCCAACCACTGGAAGGTCACCAGACCGGCGCGTCGGTGTGAGCGGGAAGGCACCGCACATATCGCTAAGGAACTCCATTGTATATGAACAACACACCACAGCAGCGCCGGTCCCGCCCGTGGAAGATGATCGGCTCCGGCGCCTTTGTGGTCATGCCACCGCTGCTCTTCTTTGCGGGCGCGGTGGTGTCAGCCATCGCAACCTACGACGGCACCTGCCCCGGCGTGATGGATATCCCGCCCTATCCCTGCTCGTTGCTTGACTATATCGGGCGCAACACCAGCAGCCCCTTTGCCCTGGTTGTCCATATCACGGTGACGCTGGTGTGGGGTGGCTTTACGCTGGGAGTGCTACTGCTCGGCGCGCTGGTGCGCCGGCTGTTGCGGCGCGCTGACGGCAGGCGCGCGTGATGATCTTGTCCACGCCCTCTGGCGCACCGCGACCGAACCTGGCCGAGTAGCGGATGGCGCAGGTGCGCACGGAGGCGCAGCAGCAGGTAGATGCCGCGCACGCCGCGCTGACCGATGCTGATACTGATTTGTTGTCATAGCCACATAGAACACAGAGGACGCAGAGATAATGAGCGGGGATGTGCAGCCGTTGCGCCGATTGCGCCGGTTACGCTTGATTGCTGGGGTGATGCCGAATTGGTATGAGACGGCGATTGCCCGGCAGGAAACGGGGATTGGGAGCATGGTCTTACGGCCCAACGCCGTGCCCCCCCGCTGCATAGCTGAAAGAAGGGGGAAACAGGAGCATGGTGTTAAGCCTTTTGTCCTGATCTCGGCTTGCCAATCATCGCTGGATCTGGCAGACGAGGAGCATAACCATTTCAGGGACCATGATCAGCGTGGGAGGTACCGATGGCCCATACCACCGAACAGGTCGTCCAGCAGGTGATTCAGCGCTGGGTGCCCACCCTACCCCCGTCCCGCCAACGCCACCTCGCGCGCTGGGTGCTGGGTGCTATTCTCGCCGGGAATGCCAACGGTCCCTCGCTCATCCAGGCGTTGGCGACGGCCGGGATCGCGCGCCCGACCACCCTGACCGACCAGTGGGACGCGTGGCTGGATCAGCCCGCGCACCAGACCACCACGCCGCCTGCGGCAGGCGAGCCGGCGGTGGTCTGCCCGCTGGCCGCCGGGGCCGACCTCCTCCGCGTGATCCTGGACCTGTGGACGGACAATCGCCTGATTCTCGGCATGGACGCCTCCTACCGGCGCGATGATGTCGTCCTGTTGCGCCTGAGTATTCTCTATCGCGGAACCGCGCTGCCCATTGGCTGGGTGCTGGTGCCCGCGAATACGCCGGGCGCGTGGGCACCCCACTGGGAACGCCGGTTGGCGTGGGCCGCCACCATGCTGGTGCCACCCGCCTGGTCGTTGTTGTCACCAACCAGGGGTTGTGGAGTCCCCACTTGTGGCATGCCATCCGCGATCACGGCTGGCATCCGGTGATGCGGGTTCAGGACCGGGCCACTTTCACGCCCACGGGCCAGCACCGCCGGCGCGTGCGGGCGGTGGCCGGTGGCCCCGGGCGTGGATGGATTGGCACCGGCACGGCATTCAAGGACGCCGCGAAGCGGCTGGACGGCACGCTGGCGACGGTGTGGGATCCGCCTGCGGATGCCCCCTGGGCCCTGCTGACCGATCTGCCGCCCAGCCAACTGGACCCGGCCTGGTATGCGCTGCGCATGGGGGATGAGGAAGGCTTCCGATCCAACACATCGATGGGGTGGGACTGGCAGCGTGGGCAATTGCAGGATCCGGACACGGTGGCCTGGCAGTATCTGGTGGTGGCGGTCGCCACGCTGTGGACCCTGGCCATCGGCACGCGAATTGAAGATGCTGAGCAGCAGGGCGTTGCGCCCGGTCAGGTGCGCCAACCACCGACCACCCAACCGCGCCGCACGCGCCGGAGTGGCACGGCCCGCCGGATCATTAGCCTGATCCAACAGGGGACGCAGAAGCTGCGCTGGTTGCTGGCCCGCGGGCGCACCTGGGTGCGGCGCTGGTTGCGTCCGGAGCCATGGCCGAAAACGCCTGACAGTTGGGCGATCCATATCCATTGCCCGTCCTAATCAGCAATAAAGCGTCACACCCCCCCCGTTTCAGCCGGTACCTGGGTGGTCTTGACGCTCTGACTATCCAACGCGCCTGCGGTCGGATGCTTGTGTCGTCCTTCCTGTCGGCGCACCTCCGCCCGCAGCGTGTCGTAGATACGCTGCCAGGTGCCATCATCCCGCCACTGCCGGAAATACGTGTACACGCTTTGCCACGTGGGATAGTCTTTTGGCAACATCCGCCACTGGATACCACTGACCAGGATGTACATGATCGCACTTATCGAACAGCAATTGGAGTTTACGCGGCGCATTATTGGTGTTGATGCAACCTGTGCGGAACGATTGCTGCGTCGGTTTCAGTCGGTAAAAAGGGTCATGTGTGCCACCATCGAGGAGTTGCTCGAAGATGAAGATGTGGGTTGGATGCAGATCCATCACCGGTGGGAGATGATGACCGCACCGGTGACAGCACAGTAAACCACAGCAAGAACAACGCTCCACAATGGAGAATAAGCGGCTGGCACAGAAGCAGTGTCAGCCGCTCTGTATGTCCTATGGCGCGGTCTTCAACATGTGCATTGATATGATATGTTGCAGTGACCTCAGTAGATGATATGATTGACTGGTTGCATTGAAAAGCTGTACACTGCATTGACAGAATTGCTGAATGCATTGAAAAAATGACCAGATTGCATTGAAAAGTTGTCTTCACTGCATTGAAAAGTTATCCGTCACAACATCACACAACAACAACATCACCGCTCCCCCAGCACCAGCAGCAACCAGAACGCAAACGCCAGGTCCGGCACAAAGTAGAAGTTATCGACCAGACCGTGCAGCAGGGCCGCAAGCATTGCCGCCGCCACCCCCGCCAGGAGATAGTTCTGAGTTTTGAGTTTTGAGTTCTGAGTTTTGAGTTTTGAGTTTTGAGTTTTGAGTTCTGAGTGCTCAGTTCCGCGCTCTGCGCTCTGCGTTCCGCGCTCTACCCACTGCCCACTACCCACTGCCCACTCTGTTCTCATCTTCATCCAGAACCTTACCAGCAACCAGCCGAACGCCACCAATCCGAGCAAACCCATGCGTAGCCAGATATTCAGCACAATGTTGTGCGGATGCGAGGTATTGATCTCGTTCGTATCCCGCAGCGTGGGGTGAATATAGTCGGGATACAACCGTCCAAACTGATCCAACCCGACCCCAACCAGCGGATGATCGCGCACCATCGCCAGCGCCGAGGCCCAGGTCTTCAGGCGGATACTGCTGGTCGCCCCCAGCGGGTTGAGCCGCTCAAAGCCCAGCAGAAGCACCAGCAACCCCAACCCGCCGGCAATCAGCCCCAACGTCAGCGGCACCCGGTAGCGCCGCCAGAAACGCCAGGGCAGGTCCGCTCCCAGCCAGACCACCAGCAGCAGCAGTGCTCCGACTGCCCCCAGCAACGCCCCCTTCGAGAACGAAACCAGCAACCCACCGATAGAGAACAAAGCACAAAGGGCAAAGAACAAAGCACTATACGAAAACAAAGAACGCAGATGGAAGAACAACCCGCCATTGTGTTTTTGCATGCTTCCTTCTTGCAAGTTTTGTTCTCTGTTCTGCTGTTCTTTGTTCTGCACAAATGCAGCAAGTGCCAATGCCGCAGCAATCGGCCAGACCCGACCTAGAAAGAGCCCCAGGTTGTTGGGATGCCCGTAGACGCTTGTCACCCGACGCACGCCCTCGGCTAACACGCTATCCGTGCTAAAGCCGGCCTTAGAGCCGAGCAGCGGTACCAGGTTGATCCCCAGGAACTGCAAGATCCCCAGCAACCCGACCAGTGCGCCTCCCAGGACAAACGCGCCAATCAGCAACTGCCGATATTCCGTCCCCAACATCCGCCGCGGCCTGCGCAGGTAGCAGCGCAGCAGACCATAAAACAGCAGCGGCTCGACAATCAGCCAGCGCCACTCGCGCAGCGCGGCCCCGCGCCCCTCCGGCCACGCTACGAGCAGCCCGAGCGTCCCCGCCGGCAGAAAGAGCAGGATCGGCGCATTTTCTCGCAGGAGCGACGTGAGGTGTGAGACGTGAAATGTGAAACGTGAACTACGCCAACGTGCCAACATGTTAACAAACGTTGCTCCGACAACGACCAGCAGCAGGATTTCGTGCAGCGGGAAGCTCAGACCTTCCGGACGAATGCCGAAGCGTGCATCCCAGATGCCTTTGGGCATAAAAAAGAGCGGCGCGGTCAGCGGCACCGCCGGCAGCGCCAGATCGGGCCGCAGCAGCGCCAACCCCCCAAACAGCGCCAGCCCGACCAGCGTTATCGGCAGTTCGGTGGAGGCGCGGTAGAACAGCGCGACCCCCAGCAGCATCCCCAGCAGCAGCATCCGCTCTCCCGCCGGGGTACCGAGCCAGGGCCGCAGTCCCATCCGCCCCGGCGCACTGCGGGCAAAAGCAGCATCGGCAACACCAAAGAACGCCTGCATCGTCGCCACGCCACTGAGCAGCAACAGCCCGATCAGCAGCGCCGGAGCCACCACCCAGAACCAGGGCAGCGGTTGGTTGCGGCCAATCACAAAGCGCTCCGGCGGCGCTTCCCCCGGTGCCCGAATTGCCAGCGTGTGTGTCCGGTCGGGCAGCCCGGCGAGTTGCAGCGCCGGCTCACCGGTCGCAGTCCGTTGCGCCTCAAGCGTAACCGGCCGGCCGTCGAGCGTTACCTGCTCCGGGCCGGGATTGAGCCCACCGATCAGCGTGACACGGCTGCCGGTAAAGCGCAACTGCCGGCCATCCGGTATAGCGGTGACGGCGGGATGTTCCCAGGTATGCGCGCCCACCCCCGCAACGACCGGCTGATCCAGGTATTCCTGCAGCCGGGTGTAGGCCGGCAGCCGGGTCCAGTCACGCGTGACCAGGGCAAAGTAGGGCGTGGGATCGTTCGGGTCGGGCTCAAGGTAGCCTCCCTGGCGCAGCATCCAGATATGCATCACGCCCATCCAGGGCCACTCACGCTTCGCCCGCTCAACCTGATCAATAATATACTGCGCCTTCACTTCTTCGCTGACCGGCGGCCCCCAGGTAAAACGCCGCTCGGGCGGGATCGTCTCCGGCGCGCTGTTCCAGCCAAACTCGCCAATCCAGATGGCTTTGTCGGCATCGCCATGGCGCTCCATTACCTCGCGCAGCAGCACCACCCGGCTGACATCAACACGCGTATCAATCGGCCGGCTCCAGACCCAGTCATCCGGCGTGCGCAGCCGCACATAGCGATGCTCATCCGGCGGCTGACCCAATCCATACGCCTGCGCCGACATAATATCGAAGCAGTCACCACCACCATCCCGATAAAACTGATCCAGAAACTCCAGGTCAGTCAGCGGGGCGCGTTTGTCCAGGCCATCCGTGGGGGCCAGGCTGG
This sequence comes from Chloroflexaceae bacterium, assembly GCA_034437035.1. GTDB lineage: Bacteria > Chloroflexota > Chloroflexia > Chloroflexales > Chloroflexaceae > CAKZQX01. The sequence goes on along the minus strand of DAOTUI010000014.1, from coordinate 9,330 downwards.
GAAAGAGCACCACTGCATCGGGATTGGCATCATTCGCCGCATAGTACCCAAAGCACTGAAGCGTGACAAAGTCGCGCGGGTTGGGCGTCTGCCAGTTCCACTCGTTCAGCAGGTTGGGCTCATTCCAGATCTGGAAAAAGCGCACCTGACCACGATAACGCTCCACCAGGGTGTACATGAAGTTGTAGAAATCAACAAAATCGTCCGGCGGCCCGGTTGAGGTAGGGTCAATCTGCAAGCCTTCCTGGAACGCGGGCAGATTCTTGAAAAATTCGCCGGCCCACATTGGTGCGCGGTCCACCCGCATCACCAGTTCCAGGTCAAGCTCATTTGCCAGGGCCACGATCCGATCATACTTGGCCCAGGCCGAAACCTCCCCGATGCTGTCAACATTCCGCCGATCCATAAAATCGCCCCGCCCGTGGATCTCAATATCTTCCCAGGGGATCTGCATGCGCACATAGCGCACCCCCAGATCATGCGCCAACTGCAGCGTGCGCGTGACAACGGCGGGGTCGGGTTCCAGATGGAGGTTGTAGGCATTCACCCCCACCTGTACCTCATTTGCCCAGGGAATCGGCGTCGGGTCCGGCGTATAGGTAATGCCCCGGTTGACCGCGTTATCAAACCAGATAACCGCAGCCAGGGCAACGAGCAGCAGCAGATCAACCAGGAGCAAAAACAGCAACCGGGTAGATGTGCGACGTGGCAGCAAACGCGTTCTCATCAGCGCAGAGTATAGTCCTCTCTTCAGCGGATGTCAATCCAGATAGGTGTTCCTGCTGATCATGACGAAGAACACCCCGGCAACTGTGCGCCGGTTGGGGATGTATTGAGACGTATTACAAGGCCATAAAAACCCCGAATGAGAGTTCCTGTCATGTGACAGGAGTTACGCGGTGGTTGTTCAAACCGGACGTTTGATCCGATGAAAGCCTGATTCGCCTGCGGCAGCATGGTACATGTTGATCTTTTTTCACCAGGACTTACGCAGTTGACATGCAAACTGGACGTTTGACCGGATGAAAGCCCGATTCGCCTGCGGCAGCGTGGTACGTTTTGACCTTTTTCACAACATTTTTGCACAATGTGCAAAAATGTTGTGAAAAAGATGGTCTGTTCCGCCCTGCCGGAGGCGAAATACATCTCCAGATGGAGAACTGCGTAAGTCCTGTTCACAAAAAATTTGTACTGTGTGCAAATTTTTTGTGAAAAAAGATGGTTTCTTCCGCCCTGCCGGAGGCGAAATTCCGTGCCGGGTCAACCACCGCGTAAGTCGTGTCATGTGAGCGCCCGCACCTATCACACAATGATAGGCCATGATAGTCATTCTACCCTGCCGAGACTATTATCGGAACACATCCACACTATCATAGGAAGAGAGTGCTTTTTCACCGCGATCTTTCTACAATGTCATCAGGAGGGACGCAATGTACCGCATCCCGACGGAGAGTGCAGCATGCGACATTCCCCACACCTTCATAGGAATCCGAAAGGAGGCATCAATGGCTACGCTATCGCCACAAACCAGGCATCACGCTGTCCCCACCCATATTGCGGTGCTGGCGGACAATTTATGCAGCTCGGTAGACGCGCCGATGTCTCCGCGCCCGGACAGATATCGCGCTGATGTGGAGCGAATTTTCTCACTGGTGCCGGTCGGCCTGGAACTGGGTGTGCCGATCATCACGCTGGGACTGATCGCGCCCGGTCAGCCGGCGCACTCAAGGGCTGATCAAGCAGCGTTGCTGCAAAGCCTGGCCGAGCTGCTTGATGCCACAGCCGCCGACCTGCATGCGCTGGGTGTTGCGGTGCATCTGCTGGGTGAGTTGCCAGTGGATAATACTACCGCAGCAGAACGACTCCAGCAAATTAGTGTTGCTACCCGCAACAATACTCGCCTGATTCTCAACCTGGTCTTCAGTTATGACAGTCGGGCCGATATTGCGCAGGCCATGCGTCGCATGCGCGCCGACGGGATTGGCCCGGATCAGGTAACGGAAGAGTTGCTGAGTTCCTACCTTGTGACACGCAGTATACCTGATCCCGATCTGATCATCCAGATGGGCGGGCGCTTGCGGTTGGGGAACTTTCTGCTCTGGCAGGCAGCCTATGCCGAATATTATGCCGCTCCTGTCGGCTGGCTAGACTTTGACCATGCTGCACTACGGGCCGCTATCGCTGCCTATGCCGGGCGCGAACGCCGCTTCGGGGCTATTTTCACCGCCCCAACCGATTGCGATTGAGGAGGTACTGTATGCAACCGATGGCACAGCGAATAAACCCACCCGCACGCAAGCAACCGATCCACACCCCCGTCGGGCATGAACACACCGGCCGGGTCATTCCCCGGCATATTGCCTTCATTATGGATGGCAATGGACGCTGGGCAACTATGCGCGGCCTGCAGCGCAGCGTGGGTCATAAATATGGGCGTGAGCATATTCTCACCGTGGCTGAGATGTGTTACGACCTCGGTGTGCAGGCAATCTCCTGCTTCGCCTGGTCAACCGAGAATTGGAACCGACCACAACCTGAGATTGACTACATTATGCGATCAACCGAAAAACATCTGCTACGCTTTGTCGATCAACTGCATGCGAAAAAGATTCGATTTATGCATACCGGGAGCCGACACGAATTACCGGAGAGCGTCCTACGGGTGATTGACGCTGCCGTGGAGTTGACCCGGTCACACACCGAGCGGATCTTCAACCTGGTGCTGAACTATAGCGGGCGCGCCGAGTTATTGGATGTAGCGCGGCAGATGCTGGCGCAACCGCTCCCCGCCGAGGAAATTACCGAGACTGCGATTGATGCGCGGCTGTGGACTGCCGGGTTGCCGGAGGTTGATCTGCTGTTTCGCAGCAGTGGCGAACAGCGCATCAGTAACTACATGCTCTGGCAGAGCGCCCATGCCCATCTGTATGTTACGGACAACCACTGGCCGGTGATTACGAAACATGATATTGAGCAGGGCATCGAGAGTTACAACCGCAGTGTACACCAGGAGAGGAGAGTTTGATGCTTCTGCACCGACGCAAACACCGCCGGCAGGCATGCGCACTTCTCAGTACCGCGCCGCCGGACAGTGCGCCGCCGGTCCAGTTATGCCAGGTAGACAAGATCTACCAGACGCCCCGGGGTGCATTTGCCGCCCTGAAGCAGATCAATCTGATCATTGCAGCCGGCGAGTTTGTGGCAGTGACCGGGCGTTCGGGCAGTGGCAAGTCCACCCTGCTCAATATGATCACCGGCATCGACCGGCCCAGTGCCGGCACGGCGTTGGTAGCGGATGCCCCATTGCATGCGCTGGACGAGGATCAGATGGCGTTCTGGCGCGGGCTATATGTGGGGATCATTTTTCAATTCTTTCAACTGTTGCCCACGTTAACCATTTTGGAAAACATTATGCTGCCGATGGAGTTTTCCGGGCGGCACACGGCCCGCCGGCGACACGAGCGCGCCCTGACACTGCTGGCAACGGTCGATCTAGTTGATCAGGCGTACAAACTGCCCGCCATGCTGTCGGGTGGGCAGCAGCAGCGGGCAGCCGTTGCGCGGGCACTGGCAAATGATCCCCCATTACTGGTTGCCGATGAGCCAACCGGCAATCTCGACACACATAACGCGCGGATGGTAGTTGCCCTGCTGGACAACCTGGCCCGCCAGGGCAAAACCGTGGTGATGGTCACGCATGATCAGGAGTTGGCACGGCACGCAACCCGGATAGTCCATCTGGAGGATGGGCGCATTGTTGGTCAATAGGCTCGCAGGGCAAACGACGGGTCGCCCCCACCAGACGAATGGAAACACAATGCTTACCATACAGTGGCGCAAAACCCGACAAGATTTTCTTGCCGACAAATTTCGTAGTCTGCTGGCTATTCTCTCAATTGCCGTTGGCATGTATGCCGGCAGTACCGTGCTACGCACCCATGCCATCCTGACACGCGAGCTGCAGCAGAGCTACCAGGCGATCCGACCGGCCACCGCGCGCCTGACCCTCAGCCCGTTTGCGGACGACTTTGTGCAGAGCGTCGCCCGGATCGAGGGCGTGCAGCGGGTTGAAGGCTATACCGAAGCGTCCGCGCATGTGCTGACCGAACCGCATGCCCGCCTGCGGTTACGTCTGTTTGCGTTTCCCGATTTCAACGATCTGCAGATTGACCAGATCCGCCCGCACGCCGGGCAACCCGTTCCGCCACAGGGCACCATCCTGCTGGAGCAATCAACGGCGCAGGTGCTCAAGCTACAGGTGGGTGATCAGTTCACGATTGAAACTGCCGGCGATAAAATTGTCACGCTGCCGGTGGCGGGCATTGTCAGCGATCTGACCCGCCTGCCCACAGATATGATTGACGTAGCCTACGGCTATATCACCCGCGATACCCTGGAGACGCTGGGTGAGCCGACTGCCTTTACCAATCTGCGGCTGCTTGTGCGCGGCGATCCCGCTGATGAAGCCCGGATCAACTCCACTGTCCGGGAAGTGCGCACAAAAGCTGAGCGAGCCGGGTTACGCGTGCCGGCAGAGGAGATCCCTGAACCGGGGCAACCCCCGCTGCATAATGTTATCCAGTCGAGCCTACTGATCCTGGGACTTGTCAGCCTGCTGGCGCTCTGCCTGAGCGTGTTTCTGGTAGTCAATACGATTACGGCGCTGTTAGCCCGGCACATCCGGCAGATTGGCATTATGAAAGCCATCGGCGCACGGAACGGCCAAATTTTGCGTATGTATCTGTTGACCGTGGGGCTGTATGGAGTATGCGCACTGCTGCCGGCAATTCCGCCGGCAATTATCAGTTCCATTGCTCTGGCGCACTTCAATGCCGGCTTCTTCAATTTTAACCTGGCGAGCGTGACGGTCCCACCAGCGATATGGGTCATCGAAGGTGTGGCCGGACTGGGGCTACCTCTGCTGGCGGCGCTCTGGCCGATCTATCGCGGCACACGCGTCACTGTTCAGGAGGCGCTCAGCCAGGCAGGGACGGCGGCCCCCCGCTTTGGGAGCAGTCCCCTGGATCGGCTGCTGGGCCGGCTGCGCTTCCTGAATGCCACACTGCTCTATGCCTTGCGCAATAGCTTTCGGCGCAAAGGTCGGCTGGCCCTGGTCGTCCTGACCTTAAGCACCGTCAGTGCCATCTTTATCACCGTGGTCAGTCTGCATGGGGCATTTATTCGCAGTATCGACACCGTCTCGAACTACTGGCGGCAGGATATTACGCTCTACCTGAAGCAGCCCTACCGCACCAACCGCGTTGCGCAGGTGCTGCAAGATTTTCCCGGCATTGTGCGTATTGAACCGCGCGGGCGCGGCACCTTCTTCCGGCTTGATGCCGACGGTCAACGCAGCACGCGTAGCTACCGCCTGTCGGCCTTTGTGCAACCCACCGATTTTGTCCAACCGACGCTGCTGGCAGGGCGCTGGCTCACGGAGAGTGATCAGCAGGCAATAGTGGTCAACAGCGAACTGCTCAAAGCCGAGCCGGACATGCTGCCCGGGCAGGAGGTCATCTTTGAGATTGATGACCGCCCGACACGCTGGCAGGTGGTTGGCGTTGTTACCTCGCAGGTGCTTGACAGCGGCGGCATCCTGACGCCCATTGCATATGTGAACTACCCTCATTTCTCGCGGCTCGTGGGGCAGGCCGGCAGCAGTGACTCTTTCCTGATCGAAACCCGCCGCCATGATGCGGACTTTCAAACCGCCGTGGCTGAGGCTATGGTGCCCTTTCTCGAGAACCATGGGATCAAGGTTGAGCAGACGCGCACTTATCAGTATGTGCTGACGCAGCTCAAACTGGTGATAAATGTGCTGATCTACCTGCTGTTGATCCTGGCGGTGTTGTTTGCCATTATCGGGAGCCTGGGCTTAATGAGCATGATGAGCATAAATGTATTGGAGCGCACCCAGGAGATTGGGGTCATCCGCGCTCTCGGCGCACCCGGCGGACTGGTCCGGCAGATCGTGGTGATTGAGGGCGTCCTGGTTGCCGGCTTAAGCTGGGCACTGGGTACCTTGCTGGCAATTCCCTTGAGCAAGGTCGTTGGGCATGCCGTCGGGCACACCTTTTTCAGCGCGCCCCTGGAGTACACCTTCTCACTGCCGGGGGTGCTGCTCTGGCTGCTGATTGTCATCGGGTTAGCCATTATGTCGAGCATACTGCCGGCACGCAGCGCAGCGCAGACCAGTGTGCGCCAGGCGTTGAGTTATGCATGATTTTCATTACGATTGTCCTGGAGAAAATTCCATGAAGATACCCAACCCATTCGCTACCGAACCCGCCGATGCACCCGCCCACCATGGGCATGCGCTGGTCATTGGCGGGAGTATCGCCGGTCTATTGGCGGCGTGGGTGCTGGCTGACCATGTTGAGCGGGTAACAATTATTGAGCGGGATCATCTGCCGACAGCGCCCGCATTTCGCCCCGGCGTACCCCAGGCACGTCACTATCATTTTTTGCTGGTACGAGGTCGGCAGATCCTGGAAATGCTCTTCCCTGATCTGGGCGCAGAATTGGTCGCCGCCGGAGCCCGGCCGATAGACCTGTGTGCCGATCTGGAGCGCTTTGGACCACCGGGTCGAGCCCAGCGTTTTGTCTCCGATCTGCAAACCTATGCCTGCAGCCGGGATCTGCTGGAGTGGAGCATACGCCGGCGGGTAAGACAACACCCGCGTATTCACTTCCAGGAAGGCTGCCGCGTGGTTGAGTTGCTGTTTGACCGGCAGCATCCGCGCGTCACCGGCGTCCGGCTGGCTCCCCGCTCAACAGCAGCAGGGGACCGGGCAGAGGTCACCAACCTGTCGGCGGATCTGGTAGTTGATGCCGGCGGACGAACCTCACGTACCCCGCAGTGGCTGGCGGCCCACGGCTATCCTACTCCGACCGAGACGGTGGTCGACTCGGGCACCGGCTATGCCACGCGCTCCTATGAACTCGATCCGTCAATCCGGCACGACTGGAAAGGGCTGCTGATCTACACCCGCACTTATGGCGCCAGTCTGCTCCCATTGGAAGGCGGGCGCTGGAATGTCTTACTGACCGGCATGGGTGAGCATGCGCCCCCCACCGATGCGGCAGGGTTCATGGAATTTATCGGCAACCTGAGCCGGCCCGACCTGTATACCGCACTCGAGCATGCCCGCCCGATCTCGCCGATCCATGGCTATCGGCGCACGGAGAATCGCTGGCGGCACTACGAGCGTCTGGACCGCCGACCGGAGAATCTTCTGGTGCTGGGTGACGCGATCTGCGCGCTGAACCCCATCTACGGACAGGGCATGACTACCGCCGCGCTAGGCGCAATTACCCTGGACCGCTGCCTGCGCCGGAGTGGCTGGGGGAAACATCCTGCTGGATGGGCGGGCCTGGCGGCCCGGTTTCAGCGACAGCTTGCGCGCACCCTGCACGCTTCCTGGCTGCTGGCAACCTCGGCCGACACCGCAACTGTCCGCAATGCCGGCGACGGACGTCGCAGCACCCGCCTGATCCATGCCTATATGGAGCAGTTGTATCTGGTCACGCGGCGCAACCGGCGCGTAGCCCTGGCCCGCTATCGGGTAGCGCATCTGGTCAGTCCGCCGATCAGTCTACTGCACCCCGGCGTGGCCCTGCCGGTCATCGCAAACTGGGTTCGCACCCGCCTGGCACAACGGCAGCGCCCGGACGGTCAGGCGGAACCAGGCCTGGAGCCGCCGCGCCACACGTCGTGTCAATCACAGGAGTTACGCGGTCCCTGACGTGGCAGCGCATGTCGCCTCCGGCAGGGCGGAAGATTCCATGCTTTGTCACAAAACACTTGCGCAGAGTGCAAATGTTTTGTGACAAAGATAGATCACGTACCACGCTGCCGCAGGCGAATCGGGCCGTTCATCCAGGCACATGCCTGATTTAAATGCCCACCACGTACGTCGTGTCAATCAGGTAAATACTGAAACCAATGAGAGGATAGAGTTCCATGCATGATGTCATTGTGATTGGAGCCGGGCCCGGCGGATCAACCACCGCCCACTACCTGGCGCAGGCCGGACTGAACGTGTTGCTGCTGGACAAGTTCGACTTTCCCCGCGAGAAGACCTGTGGCGACGCCCTGACACCCCGCGCAGTGGCACAACTCGACGCACTTGGGCTGCTCCCGCAGTTACAAGCGGCGGCGCAACGCGTTTCCGGCGTGGATGTCGTTGCGCCCAGTGGTCTGATGACCCGGGCCGAACTCTCCGCGCAGGCCGGTCGCCCCGATTATGCGCTGGTGGTGCCGCGACTTATCCTTGATGCCGCGATCTGCGAACGCGCCATCCGTAGTGGGGCTCGTTTTCAGGGCAATACCCATGTGACCGCCATCGAGACGACCAGCAGCGGCGTCCTGGTGCGCGCACGGCAGGCGGGCGGAACGGTTGCCTTCACGGGGCGGCTGGCCGTGATCGCTACCGGAGCCGGCCCAAAGCTACTGCAGCAGGCCGGGTTGCTCCAGCAGCCTCCCCACACCATTGTGGCAGCGCGGGCCTATTTTGAAGATATCCCCGATCTCAGCCGGCATTTGCGATTTCACTTCAACGGCGTGCCGCTGCCCGGCTATGGATGGGTGTTTCCGCTAAGTGAATCCAGTGCTAATATCGGTATCGGCAGCCTGCGCGCCGCGCAAAATGGCACTGGTCGCTCCGGAAAGTCCGCTGATTTTGCCCACTTCATCGCCACGCCGGCAATCCAAGCGCTACTGAGCAGCGCGCGGCAGGTGGGGCCAGTGAAGAGCTATCCCCTGCGCACCGATTTTGCCACCGCGCCAACCGTGGGCGAGCGGGTGCTGGCCGTCGGCGAGGCAGCGGGGTTGGTCAACCCGATCACCGGCGAAGGCATCGATTATGCGCTGGAGTCGGGCAAACTGGCAGCCGCGCATCTCATCGAACTGTTCCGCACGGGCGATCTGTCGCAACCGGCATTGCAGTGCTACGACGGAGTATTGCGCGAACATTTCCAGCCGCTGTTTGTCTACTGCCGGCGCCGTCAACGGCTGATTGGCTCGCCCTGGGTGCTCAATCAGCTTATCCGCGCTGTAGACCGCCGCGTCGCGTACCGGCAAAAGCTGATCAACATACTCCTGGGCCAGGTAGAAATCTCCATGGCTGCCTCCCAGAAGCCGCTCTGGAAGACAGTGCTATCAGCCGCCACTGCCGGATTCCGGTAACGTTGAACCATTGGCTCACCGTTCGCTTATTTTTTTGGGCACTAAATGGAAATTCTACCCCACTTGAGGCTGAAAAACTGACAAAATTTGGGGCGTTTTCCCCACTTTGGCGTACACGGTTTCGTGATGTGTAAAACATTTCT